>NZ_JBYRDX010000002.1:0-117643 GCF_058072765.1 Micrococcus sp. 63XJN7_6_ISO-PGPR-S23-444
ATGAACCACACGCCGGACATCACCTCCATCGACGCGGCCACGCGCCCGGCCCTCTCGCCCAGGCGCCTGCGGCTGCTCGAGCTCAGCGAGGAGATCGAGCAGAACCCCGGCGAGGTCGCCTTCTCCACCCGCATCTGGGCCCAGCTGAGCCTGCCCTACCGCGACCCCGGAGCCACGGTCCCCCACTGGAGCCGACGCAACGGAGACACCACCCTGACGCTCTCCCCCGGCCCGGCTGGCTTCCCCTTCGGCGTCCTGGCCCGCTCCCTGCTCACCTGGATGTCCACCGAGGCCGTGCGCACCCGCTCCCGCCACCTGGACCCCGGCCCCTCCCTGCGCGCGTTCCTCTCCAGCGTCGGCACCTACCCCTCCGGGGCGAATCAGCGCCGTGTGATGGACCAGCTCCACCGGCTCAGCACGACCTCGATCATCATCGAGACCAGCCGCGAGACGCCCGGCCGGCGCACCCTCAGCGGCCAGAACATGCACGTGGCCCACCGCTACGAGCTCACGTACCAGCGTGGGGCAGACCATGCGCGCATCGAGCTCAGCGAGCCCTACTTCGAGGAGGTCATGCGCTCCCCCGTCCCGGTTCTCTCCTCCGCCCTGGCAGCTCTGGGCGGCTCGCCCATGCGCATGGACCTCTACGTCTGGCTCTCCTACAGGATGTCCACGCTCCAGCGCACCACCACCGTCTCCTGGCGCCAGCTGGAGACCCAGTTCGGCGCCCAGTACGCTCAGCCGCGCCAGTTCAAGGCCGCCTTCTTGAAGAACCTCGAGCCCGTGAAGCTGATCTACCCCCAGGCGAAGGTGGCCGTGGTGGACTCCGGCCTGCGCCTGCACCCCTCCGCCACCCACGTCCCGCAGGCAGCCCACCAGCGCCCCCGGCACCTGCGCGTGGGCTGATGCACCACGAAGGGGGGCGGCCCTACCGGGCCGCCCCCCTTCTCATGCCGGCTCAGCTCTTCGGCAGCCAGGCGTCGTACACCGAGGCGACCATGGCGCTCCGGGAGGGGGCGCCTAGACGGGCCACCTGCTCATCCAGCCAACCCCGCTGCTCCTGATCCAGGCGCAGCTGCACCTGCACGCCCCCCTGGCCGCGCGCGGCACCGCGACGCCCACGCGGCATCCCCCCGTCCCCACGCGGCTTGTGCCCGCAGGCCGCCAAGAGCTGATCGTCGCTGAGCTCGTCGAACGCGTCGATCAGCAGGTCCGTGTAGGTCCGATGCCGCTTGGCGGCCGCGGTCCGCAACCGATCCAGGACCGGGACGGGGAGGTAGACGGCCGTGTTGCGCACGACCAGCTCTTCCTCTTCGGGGACGTCCACACGGTCCAGCTCGACCACCTGCGCGCCTTCCTGCGGGACCGCGCGCCTCACGTCTGGCATCAGTTCCGGTGCGGTCTCCCGCGTGGCGACAGGCACCGTTTCCGGTGTGGTGTCCTGCGTGGATTCCGGTGTGGCATCTGGCGTGGTTTCTGGCATGGCGTATGGCACAGAGTCGACCTTCTCCGCCGGCTTCTTCTTGCCCCGGCCACGCGCGTTGAACACAGCGCCGAGTCCGTCTGCTCGATTGGGGGTCTCCATCTCAGGCGTCCTCCTCCTCGTCCTGACCCAGGGCGCTCAGGCGTCCCAGAATCTCCTGGGCCAGTGCGGCGTAGTCCCCTGCCAGGCCATCCATGGTCGACGCATGGAAGGTCGAGGCTTCACCGGCCTTGATGCGCGCGAAGCGCTCTCGGTGAGCGCGGGCCACATCGCTCTCGAGCTCGTGCACCAGGCGTCCGCTCTTGCGCAGGTCCTGGGCGGCGCCGGCGGCGTGCCGAATACGGGCGGTGAAGACGGCCTCGTCGAAGGCCAGCCCCTGGAGCATCTGCTCGAGCGCCTGGCGGGCCTCTCGCTCGATCTTCACGGCGCGCGCCTCCACATCGAACAGCGCCAGGCCCAACAGCTGCACGTCGGGGTTCGTGGTCTCGTGAACGGCCTGGAAGCGCTCGGCCGTCACAGCGACGCCGTCGAGGGAGCGGAGATCCGTCTTGGAGACGATGACCACGCCCTCGGCGACGCTGAAGGCGGCCTCGACCAAGGCGCGGTCTCCCGGGGGCGTGTCGATGACGACCAGGTCCCACTCCTCCATGACCTGGCTCAGGCTCCGGTGCAGAAGAGCCCCGAGGGGCGGGGCGTCGTAGCCGCGTGCCACCAGCAGGCTGATGATGTCAGCCAAACGAGGGCCGCCGCGAACGACGCCCAGGCCCGGGCGCATGGGATCCGTGGAGATCGGCAGCGGCGCCCCATCTTCGAGGGCTCGACGCAGCTCGATTCCGTCCGACTTCTCTAGACCGAGGTCGGGGGAGAGGTTGCCCTGGGGATCCAGGTCGATGGTGAGGGTGCGGATGCCGGCGGCCGCGGCCAGACCGGAGAGGTTGGCGACCAGCGACGTCTTGCCGGTACCGCCCTTGCCGTTGGCGACCGCCAGGACGCCTGGGATGGCGTATGAGCGCGCAGGGGTGGACATGAGGACCTCCTAGGTTCCCTGTGATCTGACTCCTTCAGTCTACTGCATCTCTCGGGAAATACCGAGAGGTTTCCCGAAGTGTTATGGCGTGCAACTGGTATAGCGGACGGTTGGGGACTGGCGCGCATACGGCGGTGTTATGGCATGAACGGCACTCCTGATGTGGTGCCGGTATGGCATGAGGTCACCGCTCGACGATCGCGCCCAGGGCCTCGATCATGGCGCTGTAGGCCTCCCGGTTGAGGCAGTAGGTCAGGCGTCGGCCCCGGCGCGCTTCGGAGGTGTCGCTGGAGGTCAGCAGGCCGGCTTCCTCGAGGGTGCGCAGGTTCAGGGAGAGGGTTGCGCGGGGGATGTCCAGGGACCTGGCGAGGTCGTGGGCGCCGAGGCCGGGGGAGCGGGCGATCAACACGAGGATGCGCATGCGCAGCGTGGAGTTGAACGCGACGACGGCCGTGTCGAGGGGGGATGCGGGGGCGCTCATGCAGAAATGTCTACCGTACAGAGGGACATGAGGGGGCGGTCCGGGCTTTATGCCTGGTGAAGGACCAAGCCACCTGCCAGTACGGCTGGCAGGTTTGGTACGCTCCCCGTGCAGTCCCCTCAGCAGCGAGAAAGGCAGGCCAAGGTGGCTCTGAGAAAGCGGTCGCCCAAGGTGACCCCCACCGAGAACCCGCGCGTCAGCGAGGCCGGCTCCAGCGCGGCGGCTCCCGTGGGCCGTCCTGCGCCGACGCCGGTGGCCAAGCGCCGCGTGGGCGGTGTGGCTGTCGCCGTCGCCCTGGCTGCCCTGGGCGGCCTCGGCGCGTTCGTGGGGACCCAGGCCAACGAGGCCAAGCCCTACCTGGTGGTGAACGCTCCCGTGGAGCGAGGGCAGAAGATCGAGTCCTCCATGCTCTCGTCCGTGCGCGTGGCTGGCGACCCCAGCGCGCTGGTCCCCGCGACCGAGGCCCAGCAGATCCAGGGGCAGGTGGCCACGACCGACCTCCAGCCGGGCAGCACCATCACGCGCACGTCCACGGCAACGTCCTTGGGTGTGGAGGCCGGCGAATCGCTGGTGGGCCTGGCTCTGGAGGTCGGGCGCCTGCCTGCCCGGGAGATGGCCGCAGGAGATCACGTCCAGGTCCTCTTCACCCCGGGCAACCAGAACACCAAGGCCGGTGACGAGAACCAGAATCACGACCCCGTCGCGGCCGTGATCGAGGCCAGCCACCATGACCAGAACAGCGGGAAGACCACCGTGGATCTGCGCGTGAAGCAGGCCGACGCCCAGAAGGTCGCCACCTGGGGTGCCGCCGGCACCGCCAGCGTGATCATGCAGGGAGCGCAGAAGTGAGCATCCTGACCCTTGCGGCCTTCGGCGTCAGCCCGGGGGTGAGCACCACGGCCGTGGCCATGACGTTGCAGTGGCCGCGCCCTGTGCTGCTCGTGGAGGCCGACGTCAGCAAGCCCTCATCCGTGCTCGCCGGGTGGTTGCAGGGCAGCATGCCGGCCGACAGCGGCCTGATGGGCATCGCCCACAACTCCATGCGACAGGCCCTGACGGAGCAGGACATCTGGGACTACGCCGTCGACCTGGGAACGGGCCAGGACGCTGGCCAGCCTTCCCGCTGGCTCCTGCCCGCCATGTCCGAGCCGCTGGCCGCGCGATCCATGCGGGGCCTCTGGCCGGAGTTGATGATGGCTCTGCGCGCCGTCTCCGGCCAGGACATCGACGTGATCGTCGACGCTGGCCGCTCCGAGAATGCCCACGGCCGGGAGGCGCTCTGGCGCGACAGCGACCACCTGAGCGTCGTGGTGCGCAGCGACCTGGTCTCCGTGGCCGCGGCGCGTGCCTATCTGCCGGCCGTGCTGGAGGCCCGCGCCACCGCGGGGGCAGTGGACACGTCCTCCCTGCTCGTGGTCGAAGATCGAGCCCAGGAGTTCCCCTCCAAGGACATCTCCAAGGTGCTGGGCCTGCCGGTGCGTGGACGCCTTCCCCAGAGCCCGGAAGCCGGCGCTCACTTCGGCGGGGGCGCCCAGGCGACGTCCTGGAGGCTGCGTTCCTACACGCGGGCCATCGGTGCCGCCAACGCCTCCCTCGCGGACGCGCTGATGGCCCGCCGCCAGCTCATCGAGGCGGATATGCCCACCGAGACCGGAGGAGAGCAGCGATGAAGGATCTGACCCCCGACATGTCCCTGGACCTGCTCAACCTCCCGTTCCTGACCGAGAGCACCCCGGCCAAGCCGGCCCGGCCGTCCCTGATCCCCGCCTCCGCCGGCGCTCACCTGGCTCGCCCGCTGGGCACTACCCCGTCTCCCACCGATTCCGCTGAGCTGCCCGGGCTGTCCCGGCCGCTGACTGCTGTGCCCGAGCCGGCACCGCAGGCCGAGCAGAGCGCCCCGGCCCGGCCGAGCAACACCACGGAGCTGACGGGCTTCTGGTCGATCGTCGACGTGCTGCGCGCCAAGGCCGTGGACTGGCACGCCGAGGAGACCGCCGACCGCATCGACCTGCCCGAGAGCGAGCTGCACGCCATGGGCTGGCGGCACATCGACCGCGCGATCATCGAGCAGATGCGTGAGAACGTGCAGACCGGCGGCCGCGACGCCGCATGGACTGCCGAAGAGCAGGCGGCACTGCGCCAGGCCACCTTCGATGCGATGTTCCGTCTGGGCCGATTCCAGGCACTCGTGGACGAGCCCGGGGTGGAGAACATCCACATGATCGGTTCCGATCACGTCTGGGTGGAGAAGGCCGGCGGCAGCATGGAGCGCCGCCCGCCCGTCTTCGAGACCGATGAGCAGATGATGGCCGAGCTCCAGTTCCTCGCCGCGAACGCGGGGGAGGAGTCCCGCCCCTTCTCTGCGGCCCACCCCGACCTGGACATGGACCTGATGGGCTCGGTCCGTCTGGCCGCCACCGCCCGCCCGGTCTCCACGCGGCCCACCGCCGTATTCCGCATCCATCGGCTGGTGAACATCACCCTGGAGCAGCTGGTCGACAACGGCACCCTGAGCCCCCTGGCCGCCGAGTTCCTCACGGCGCTCGTGCAGGCCGGCAAGACGATCGTCATCAGCGGCTTCGGCGGCGACGGCAAGACGACCCTGATGCGCGCCCTGGCGGAGAAGATCGGCCCGCTGGAGCAGATCGTGACCATCGAGAAGGAGCGCGAGCTGCACCTGGACCGGCTCGACTCTCGCCTGGTCCCGCCGATCGAGCTTCAGGCTCGCCCCGGATCGGGCGAGCGCGCCGCCGACGGCAGCACCATCGGCGAGTACACGTTGACCATGGCCATGGAGAAGGCCCTGCGTCTGAACTCCGCACGCATCCTGGTCGGCGAGGTCCGCGGTTCGGAGATCGGCGCGATGATCTCCGCGATGCAGACCGGCGCGGGAACTTACTGCACCGTCCACGCCTACTCCGGCGAGGAGGCCGTGCGCCGTCTGGTCGGCCTGGGCATGAACGAGTTTTCCGAGACCTACATGGCTCGCCAGCTGGGCTACCACATCGACGTCGTCGTGCAGATGCGCAAGGTGCCTCAGCCCGATGGCTCGGTGAAGCGCAAGATCATCTCGATCTCCGAGGTGCTGCCCGGCGACACCGACAAGGGCATTTCGGTGGCCGACCTGTTCCGCATGGGTCCCGGCGACGAGAACGCCGTGCCCGTGGCCCCTCCCGTGGACAACCGCCTGCGCAACGATCTCGAACGCACCGGCTTCGACCTGCTGCGCCTGGCCGGAGGTGCCCGATGAGCTCGCTCCTGCTCCCTCTGAGCTTTGCCCTGGGCATCCTCGGCCTGGGCATGGCTGCCGTGAACTGGCTCTGGCCCGCCCCTCCCAAGGCCCCTGCACCCGATCCGCGCTGGCTCACCGCCCTCAAGGGACTCGGCCGCCGCATGGACCGCAACACGTGGATCATGGTGGGCATCGCCGCCGCCGTGGGCTTCTTCATTGCGCTGTTCACCGGCCTGCTCGTCTACCTCGTCGCCCTGCCCGGCGCCGTCATCCTCCTGCGCTTGGCCTTCGGCTCCGGCGGGGGATCGGCCCAGATCGAGAAGCTGGCGCAGATGGAGATGTGGACGCGCTCGCTCTCCGGCCTGATCGTCGCAGGAACCTCCCTGGAGACCGCACTGGCCGCTTCCATGCCCAACGCCGGCGACCTGATCCGGGACGAGATCGCCACGATGAATGCCCGCATCAAGGCCGGCTGGCCTACCGCAGACGCCCTCAAGCGCCTGGGCCTGGAATGGGGAGACCAGACCGGCGACCTGGTCGTCATGCAGCTGATCCTGGCCGCCAATCAGCGCGGCCAGGGCCTGGCGAACGCCCTGGACGACCTCTCCACCTCCGTGGAGGAAGAGGTCTCCAAGCGCCGGGCCATCTACGCCGACCGCGCCGGCGCCCGCCGTGAGGCCCGCATCGTGATCACCATCGTGGTGATTTCCCTGTGCCTGGTCCCCGGAATGGGCGGGCCCATGGCCGCCTACCAGACCCCGCTGGGCCAGGCGCTCTACCTCGTCCTGGCTCTGGTCACCGCAGGGCTCATCATCTGGATGACCCGCGTGGTAGCCCCGCCGCCGCAGGTCCGCCTGCTGACCGCTAGGAGCTCGTCATGATGATGATCATCATCGCCGGCATGCTGTTCGGCCTGGCCGCGACCGCGCTGATCTGGCCCCTGCTGCCCCAGCGTCCGCGCCTGCGCGCGGCGGCCTTCGACGGCATCGTGACCAGCACCTCCGGAGGCGGCGCGCTCTCTTGGCAGGAGCGGGCCTCGCAGTGGACGATGCGCACGCTGCCGCCGGCCCTGGTCAACGGCCTCACCGACGCCGACCTGGACATCCTGGGCACCACCCGCAGCCGCCACACCTGGGCCAAGATCTACGGCGCCACACTCGTGTTCGTGGTCTGCCTCGCCCTGAGCGTGGCCGCACAGGTGCTCTACTCCCTGCCGCTGTGGCTGTCCCTGCTGATCAGCCTGCTCGTCGCCGCCGTCGCCTGGCTGGCACCTGACTCGGCCGCCCGCAAGCGAGCGACCAAGGCACGCACTGACTTCGCACGCGCGGTCGCGGTATTCGTCGAGCTGCTGGCCTCTGAGCGCGGCCGCAACGCCCAGCCCACGGTGGCTCTGGAAAACGCAGCCGCCATCGGCGACACCTGGGCTTTCCAGCGGATCCGTCAGGAACTGGTCCGGGCTCGCTTCACCAAGGTCCAGCCCTGGACCGCCCTGGAGACCCTGGCCACGCAGCTCCACGTCCCCGAGCTCACCGATGCCGCCCGCATCATGCGCCTGAGCGGAGACAATGGGGCCAGCGTCTACGAGCCTTTGCGCGCGTTGGGTCGCAACATGCGCGTGCGGATGCTCAACGCCGAGGCAGCCCGTGAGAATGAGGCTTCCGGCCGCATGAAGAACATCATCATGTTCATCGCGTTGATGTTCACGCTAATCGTCCTCACCCCTCTGATGCTGACGCTGATGAGCGCGTGAGACGCGCGAGCTCCTCCCGGAGATCGTGATCTCCCATCCACCCACCCACCCGCATCGGGACCGTCCCGAGGCCATTTCCACCACACGAGGGGACTCACCATGAACAAGCTGATGCAGCAGTACCTGATCCTCCGCGCCTGGATCCAGGACAAGCACGAGGACGAGGCCGGCGCCGAGACCATCGAGATCATCCTCGGCGTGCTCGCCGCCGTCGTGCTGGCCGCCCTGGTCTGGGCCGGCATCAACACCTTCGCTACCAACAAGGTCGGCGAGCTGGGCTGACTAGACCAGCCAGGGACGGAACACCACGAGCAGGGGGGTCACCATGAACATCACGGCACCGCTTCGAGCGCACCTCGAGGCCCATGCACGCAACGAGACGGGTTCCTCGAACATCGCCTCGCTGCTGATCGTGCCGGTGGCCCTCCTGCTCGTGTTCCTCGTCCCCCAGGCCGGCGCCTACTACCAGGCCTCGACCGTGGCCCAGTCCGCGGCCAACGCGGCCTACGCAACTTCCCGAGTCATGGGCGGCTCGAGCGCCGAGGGCCAGGCGGCCGCCCAGCAGGTCATCTCCCAGCACTCGGGCACCCTCCAGGGCGCCTCCGTGAACATCAGCACCACCGGGGAGCGGATGACCGTCACCGTCACCGGCACCGCGCCGGCCTACACCGGGCAGTGGATCAGCCCGTCCGTCTCCCGGTCCGTGACCGGGCCCGTCGAGAGGGTGGTCAAGTGAACCTCCGCGACACGTCCCTGGCCTGGCTGCGTGATGAGCGCGGCGAGTCCGGCGTCGGGCTGCTCATCGTGGCTCCGGCCATCGGACTGCTCATCGCCATCGCCGTCATGGGCGGCCGCATCGGAGCAGCACAGACCTCCATCGAGTCGGCGGCCGGCGTCGCCGCCCGCGAGGCCACCCTGGCCCGCAACCCCGGCCAGGCCGAGTCCAATGCGCGCCAGTCCGCCCGCATGACCCTGGACCAGACCGACTTCACGTGCGGCTCCCAGAACATCACGCTGGACACCTCCGCCCTGCGCAACGCCCCCGGCATCCCCGGGTCCGTCTCCGCCACCATCACCTGCACGGTGCCGCTCTCCGACCTGGCCATCCCCGGCACTCCCGGGTCCTGGACCATCACCGCCGACGCCACGTCCCCCGTGGACACCTATCGAGAGAGGGGCTGAGCATGATCGCCCGCTTCCGCGCCTGGCTCGGCCGCGAGCACGGAGAGTCCTCCCTGCTGGTCCTGATGCTCGTCCCCATCATCGTGCTCGTCGGCTTCGGCATCGGCATCGACTGGAACGGCAAGGTGCGCGCCTCCGAGGAGGCCGTCACCATCGCCCACCAGGCCGCCCGCGCCGGCGCCAACGCTGGCACCACGGCCGGAGCCGCCCGCGGCGAGGACATCACCCTGGACAGAGCGGCCGCCGCGCGCGCCGCCCAGGGGATGATCGCCGAAGCCGGAGCCACCGGCACCGTCAACGTCACCCCCACCAAGGTCACTGTGGACGTCGACGTCCCCTACACCCCACGCTTCATCCCCACCGGCGTCCTGACCGGCCACGGCCAGGGCACCGCCCAGATCCACTCGAACACCCGCTGACCGCAAGGAGACACCATGAGCCGCGTCACCAAGACCACCGCATACACCGGAGCCGTCCTGGCTCTGGCGCTCACGCTCACCGGCTGCAACGGCGGTGGCACGCCGGGTGGCAACTCCACGTCCGCGAGCGCCTCGCAGTCTTCGCTTGCGCCGATCGAGGACGGGTCGTCGTCCGCGAACGTGTCTTCGTCCTCCGCTTCCTCGAGCTCGACGAGCGCGTCGTCGTCTGCGCTGCCGGAGTACAAGCCGGTCACCTCGAAGAAGCCGGGGGGCCAGGAGGAGGCGAAGGCGAGCGCGTTCAAGGCGGTTGAGCTGCTCTACACGGTCTCGTCGGACGTGCTGAACAGCGGTGACGCGAAGAACGCGGATCGCCTGTCCGTGGCGGCACAGCAGGGCGAGCTGACTCAGCAGAAGGCCAACGTGGAGAAGACGCTCGCCACGGGGGCCACCTACCGGGGCGCCTCGAAGGTGGAGCTGATCGACGGCCTGGCGGGCCCGTCCGTCCATGCTGATGGCACCTTGGTCGAGAACGCCTCGGTGAACCTGCGCGTGTGCGAGGACAACTCGGGTGTGAAGATCACCGGCAAGGATGGCAAGCCTGTGGACACCGGCGCCACGCAGCGGTTCATCGTGAAGTACGCGGTGCTCTGGAACGAGGACGACGGCGTCTGGAGCGTCGTCTCCAGCGAGCTGCCTCCGCTGAACGGACCGGAGGAGACCTCGTGCTGACCCGTAACAGGTGGGCCGCCATGGCGGCCGCGGGGGTTCTGACCGCGAGCGCTCTCGTCGGCGCGACGGGGGCAGCGGCCCAGGCCACGGGGACGACCGCTGATGGGCGATGCCGTGCAGGCAGCACGGGTTCTAGCTGCCTGGTGGAGGCCACGGTGCCGGGTAAGGGACAGAACGCGCAGCCCGTGCTGGGCCGGGACGGGAAGGCCCCGAAGCGGGCGAACTTCTGCGAGATCAACGAGCCTCTGCCTGGCGACAGCGTCCCGTACCGCTGTGACGTGAACTACGACCCGGTCAATGACTGCGTGTGGGTGAACATGTCGCCGCAGCCGACTCCGCCGGCGGGCAAGGATCCAGAACGGGGCGCGTGGGAGCAGTGCAACCCGAGCGATGGGCTGACGCTCGGTCAGCCAGTGAAGACGCGCTGGATGGATTCCACGCAGGCCGGGCCGGGGGAGATCCGCCAGGCCGCCCAGACAGTCGTGAAGGAGATGCAGCTCAAGGGCATCGAGATCGGCATGGTGCCGTACCCGGTGGCGGAAAACGGCACGGGTGCTGTGGGTCTGCCGGCGTGGATGTGGGTCGGGAACCCTGACGATCCGCAGGCGTGGGGGCCGTACACGGTCTCCAAGGACGTGAACGGGATCGCCGTGCAGGCCACGGCGCGGCCGGTGCACGTCACCTGGGACATGGGCGATGGGACGCAGGTGGTCTGCGACGGTCCCGGCACCGTCTACGAGGACCGCTTCGGCAAGCAGGAGTCCCCGGACTGCGGGCACACGTACATGAAGATGTCCAACCCCACCTACAAGGTCACGGCGATCACGACATGGTCCGTGGAGTGGACCGCCCAGGGCCAGTCCGGGGTGATCGAGACCCTCACGCGCTCCTCGCAGGACGTGCGGATCGGCGAGTTCCAGGCGCTGAACGTGCGGCCGTAACGTGCGCGCCGGGGCAGGCCTTTGGTCTGCCCCGGCGTGTTGTTTCCAGATGCAGGCTCGGACGAATCGGATTGGGATACTCTGTGACCATGCGCACGCCCCCGTCGAACCCTCGCCCCACCAGGCGCACTGGCGGTCGCCCGTCCAAGGGAGACCGCTTCAGCGTGACCACGAAGCTCCCCAGGTCCTACGAGGAGAAGCTGCACGCCCGCGTGGACTACCGGGGCGAGACCGTCACCGACTACGTCGCATCCCTGATCCTGGCCGACCTCGACGCCAACGAGGTCCCCGAGTCGAACGGACAGGAGGCCTTCGACGTGAAGATCGCCTGAGCATGCAAGAAGGCGGCCCCGCGCCAACGGAACCGCCTTCTTGCGACTAGCACCCCGCCAAGGGTGCCGGTCTGAAGATTTCAGTTGTTCGAGAGCTGCTTCTCACTCGCCAGTGAAGCTCTCGATCTCGGGTGGATCCCCGCCAAGGGATCCGGCTCTGTCCCTCCCTGGAAGGAGGTACGTCGCTCTTGTCGTGCCCAAGTCTACCCAAAATCCCTCTCCGCGACACGTCCCCCCTCCCGTCGGCCGTGTCCTCGGCGCCGTGCCTGGGGGAGTCCACCCTCGCCCGGCTGCTGCGTCATCGCCGGAAGCCGGCCCGGCCCGTGCGGGGTCGGATCACGAATCCGTGCCGTCAGAACTGGCGCCGGCCCTCGCGTGCCCGGGAGGGCGACATCGACGTGATCTTGGCCGCGGTGCCCGCCGGCTCCCGGCGTCTGGAGCACCTGGGCGACGCCGTTCCCGCCCTGCGGGCACTGCCTGCCTGGCAGGGCCTCTCCCGGACCCGTCGGCGGCTGATGGAATCTCTGGTGGGTGCGCTGGCGGCCTGCGCGGACTGGTCGAAGATGATCTCCCGTCCCGGGCACAAGCGCCTGGCGAAGATGATCGGCCGGAGCGCCTCGACGGTGACCGCGGCCATCGCCTGGCTGATGCGACACGGGGTGATCGGACGCGTCGCTGCCGGACGCTCTGCCGCCTACGCGACCCCGGACGAGCGTGGCAAGCGGATCAACGAGGCGGCGGTCTACGTGCTGTGCTGCACCGCCCACCTGGACGTGGAGAAGATCCTCGCCAGGCACCGTGCCGACGCCGCGGCCGAAGCACGGGAGCGTGCAGGTCAGCGTCGGATCCGTGGGGCTGTGGAGAAAAACTGGCACCCTTCCTCGCTAGAGGATTCACTTACTAGAACTCGTAGAGGAACCACGCACGCGCGCGACCGCGGACTCGTCGAGCTCTGGCCCTGCAACCGTGCAGTGGCCACCCGTCGTCAGCAGCTGGCCGCCGCCCGCACCGTCCAGGATCGCGCTCTGGGTCTGCGCGTGCTCTCGGCCCGGGACGTCCGCTCGCTGATCCGTCCCTTCCTCGAGGCCGGCTGGACCCCGGCCGACCTGCTCCACGCCCTGGACCACACCCCCCAGGGCGCGCACCGGCTCCACAGCCTGGACGCCGGCCAGGACGCCGCTCGAGCTCGCGGCTACCTGCGGTGGCGCCTGGAGCACTGGAAGGACCCCGGCGGGCTCGTGCTCGCCTCAGCCTCTGCCCGAGCTCGTGAGCGGGCGGAGGCGGCGCGCGAGGCGATGCACCGGGATCGCCAGGCGGATGCGCGAGCGCGCGCGGCGGCCGCGGGAGTGGAGTCTCCGGATCGAATCGCGGCCCTGGCGGCCATGCGGATGCTGTTCCGGCAAGGTGGCGCGGAGCGTGACAGCCTTGAGGCGGCCCACCTCACCGCCTAAACTGACCTCAGATCAACTTAGAAGGGACATCGGGGGACCGCCCCAGCCTTCTACCCCGTGAAGACCTCTACCCACGCGAGCGGAGACACGCCCCATGCGCACCCTCAAAGGCCTTGCGGCCCTGCTGGCCCTGACCGCCCTGGTGGTCGGCATCCCCGCCGCCCTGATCCTGCTGGTCGGCAACCCCATCCCCAGCACCGCCGAGCTCCAGCAGGCCCTGACCGGCATCGACTTCGGCGGCACGTTCCTGATGGGCACCGTGCTGCCCCTGATCGCGTGGGGCTTCTGGGCCTCCTTCGTCTACTCGCTCGTGGTCGAGGTGATCAGCCTCATCCGCCGCGTCGAGACCCCCAACCTGGGCGGAGCGCTGCGCCCGCAGCAGGCCCTGGCCGGCGCGCTGATCGCCGCCGTGCTCGCTCTCGGCGGTGGCAGCCCCGCCTTCGCCCTGACCCCACAGGACACCGCCTCCGCTCCCGCCGCCGTCGCCATGGCCCAGGAGGGCCAGACCACCCAGGACACGACCCAGGACACCCCGGCCGCCGCGGGGGAGCGGACCTACACCGTGCAGGAGGGAGACACGCTCTGGGGCATCGCCCGGGACGAGTTGGGCCAGGGCAGTCGGTGGGGCGAGCTCGCCGAGCAGATGCGCTCCACGCCCCAGGCCGACGGCCAGACCCTCACCGATCCCGACCTCATCATGACCGGCTGGACCGTGGAGCTGCCCGATGGCCCCACCGGCGCCGGCTCCACCTCCGCGACACCGGCCCCCTCCCAGCAGGCCCCCGCCCCGGCGGCGCCCTCCGCACCGGCGTCGGCCGAACCCTCCGCCCCTGCCGACGACTCGGCCACGCCGGCCCCCGAGGCGGCCGCCGCCCCGAGCGCCGCCTCGGACTCCACGCCGGCCCAGGACGCCCAGCACCCGCTGCCCGGCGAGGCCGTGTCTGCGGCACCCTCCACGGCCCCCGCCGAGCAGGAGGGCCCCTCCGCCGTCCCCGGCGGCGCGTTCACGCAGACCGCGCCGGCCCCCGCCGATCTGTCCTCCCACCAGGAGCAGGCTGCCCCGGAGGAGGTCCCCGCATGGGCCACCATCGGCGGCATCGGCGCCTTCGCCGCGGCCGGACTGCTGGGCATCGTCGGCCTGCGCCGCCAGCTCCAGCGCCGCCGCCGTCAGCCCGGCCAGTCCGTCCCCATGCCCGAGGAGCAGACCGCGCAGCTGGAGACCCAGCTGCGCGTGGTCGCCGAGCCCGAGCAGGCTGAGGAGCTCGACGTCGTCCAGCGCTGGCTGGCCCGCTGGGCCCACGAGAACGGCCAGGACCTGCCTGAGCTGTTCCTCGTGCGCGTCTCGCCCGAGCAGATCGCCCTCTACCTCATGGCCCCCGCGCAGCTGCCCGAGCCCTTCGTGGCCGAGACCGACGACGGCGTCGTCTGGACGCTGGCCTCCGGCTCCATCGACATCGACCCCGACCTGCCCGCTGCCCCCTACCCCTCGCTGGTCACCGTCGGCCAGGACGACACTCGCTCCCAGGTCCTGCTCGACCTCGAGCGCCTGGGCACCCTCGGCATCGACGGCGACCCCCAGCTGACCACCCAGGTCCTCGATGCCATGGCCGTGGAGCTGGCCACCTCCAGCTGGTCCGAGAACGTCACCATCACGCTCGTCGGAGTCGCCGACGGCCTGGCCAAGGTCGTCAGCGACGGCCGCGTCCGCCAGATCGACGACCTGGACCAGCTGATCGGCCAGCTCGACGGCAAGGCCAAGGACATCCGCCGCGCCCTCGACGAGCAGGACGCCGCCACCCTCGACCAGGCCCGCGCCGCCAACCAGGAAGAGGCCTTCGGCCCCGAGATCGTCCTGCTGGGCCTGGAGCCCACCCCCGCCCAGGCTCGTCGCCTCACCGACCTGGCCGGCGCCATCCCGCGGCTGGGCATCGCCGCGGTCACCACCGCCAACCCCCTGGCCTCCGACTGGATCCTGAACCTCGAGGACGAGGACCACGCCGACCTGCTCCCGGTCAATCAGCACCTGCGCCCGCAGAAGATCACCCCCGAGGAGGGCGAGCGGATCAAGGAGCTGCTGGCCACCGCCCTGGAGGACCCCCGCTCCACCGGCCGTGGGACGACCGCCACGATCGACATCAACACCGTCCTGGACGAGCGCCCCCACCTCAGCGCGGTGGCCGATCTCGAGGAGATGCTCCACGAGGAGGAGAACACCCAGGACCTGCCCCTGACCCCCGAGCCTGCGGTCTCCGCCGCTGAGACCGCCGAGGACGAGACCGATCCGGCCGAGGAGAACGAGGAGGACGTGCTCGCCGCCCAGGCCGCCCGCCACACCCCGACCCCTGCGCCCGCCCCGCACGACACCATGGACGAGGACGAGGACGAGGAGAGCCAGGACCAGGCCGCGGCGGCCGCCGTGCCGACCGAGCCCGAGGACATCACCCCCGAGGCCCAGGACCAGACCCCGGCCGTCGTCGCAGTCACCGAGACCGCAGGACCCGCCGAGACTGCCCCCGAGCCCGAGCCCGAGCCCGAGCCCGAGCCCGAGCCCGAGCCCGAGCCCGAGCCCGAGCCCGAGCCCGAGCCGGCCGCGACCGCCGAGCCGGCGCAGCAGGAGGCGGCCACCGATCTCCACGACACGTCCCCCGCGGAGGACGAGGACGAGAAGGACGCCGCCCCCGAGCAGCTGGCCTCGACCGACCCGCAGAAGCAGATCGACCTGGACGCCGCACACCTGCTGGAGCAGGCCACCACCCAGGCCCCGATGATCCTGATGCTCGGCGAGCTCAAGCTCGTCGGCGCCCAGGGCCAGGCCCCCGTCACCGCGGCCACCGGCGAGGTCTCGACGACCCAGACCGCCCGCTGCGTCGCCCTGGCCGCCTACCTGGCCCTGCACCCCGGCGCGAGCGCCGAGGCCGTCCACGCCGCGTTCTGGCCCACCCAGCGCTCCGACGGCAAGTCCGCCTCCAGCAACCGCAACAAGCTCACCGGCCAGACCCGCCGCCTGCTCGGCCAGGCCGCGGACGGCACCCCCTACCTGCCCGCCGTGGGCAGCGAGGGCTACCGCGTCCACGAGGACGTGCTCACCGACTGGCAGGTCGTGCAGTCCCTGATCGGCGATGACCCCGTGAAGGCCTCCACCCCCGCCCTGGTCGCCGCCATGCGTCTGGTGAGGGGAGTGCCCTTCGAGCACGCCAAGGCCTCCAACGTCGCCTGGACCGAGACCCTGGTCCAGGAGATGGTCCAGACCATCTGCGACGCCGCCCACGAGCTCGTGGCCCGCTCCCTGGCCGCCGGCCACCGCGAGCACGCCCAGCTGGCCGCCCGCGTCGGCCGCGCGATCGACCCCGCCAACGAGGCCGCCTGGCGCGACGCTCTGGTCACCGAGGCCGCCGCCGGCAACCACACCGAGGTCACCCGCCTGATCGAGAAGCTCTACTCCTACCTCGAGTCCTTCGAGGAGGACCTCGAGCCCGAGGTGGAGACCACCGCCCTGATCGAGGAGCTGCGGGCCCATGGCTACCGTGTCGCCTGATCTCCACGACACGTCCCCCGCGGCCACCGACCCCGCGCCGGCGCCCTACACGGTGCCGCCGCGGACGGTGCGCACCCTGATCGGCCCCGGCGGGGCCCTGGCTGCCCTGCTGGGCATCGCCGGCGCCGCGGTCGCCGGGCTGCCCGTGCTCATGGTCCACGCCGCGCTCGCCCTGATCGCCCTGGCCTGCCTGGGCATCTACATGGCGCGCGTGGACCGGGCCCACCGGCTCATCCCGAACTGGGCCGTGGCCGCCCTGGGCGCCATCAACCTCGGCGCCGCGGTGGGGCTGCTGGTCACCGGATACGGCGCCTGGGCCCTCCAGGGGCTGGTGGTCACCGTGATCGCCGCCGTCGTGCTGATGGTGATGCACCTGATCGGCGGCACCGGCATGGGCGACGTCAAGCTCGTCACCGTGGCCGCCCTGGCCATCGGTGTCCACGGCCCCGGTGCCTGGGTGCTGGCCATCCTGGCCAGCTACGTGCTCGCCGCCCTGTTCGGCGCGGTCCCGGCCCTGCTGCGCGGCCAGCGCAAGACCCGCGTGCCCATGGCCCCGTACCTCGTCGCCGGGCACGTGCTCGCCTTGCTCGCCGTCCTGGGCTACCTGGCATCCTGACCAGGTGCCCCGCACCTTCTCCGCCCGCGACCGCCGTGCGCTGACCGGCCTGCTCACCGCCGGGCTCAAGCACGCCCAGCTCGACGACCTCACCGCGGCCCACCCTGTTCCCGGCGACCCCGGCCACGACTCCGGCAAGGCCGGTCGCGTGGGCCTGATCGTGGCCACCTGGCTCGCCAGCGGCGACCACACCGGACTCACCAGCGCCCTCGAGCTGCTCGAGACCGCCAAGCTGCCCCCGGCCCGCCACGCCGACCTCGCCCGCCTGCAACGGAAGGCCGGCCTGGACTCCACGCCACAACCCACGCCAGAAGCCGAGCCAGAAGGCACCCTCGCCGCGGATGGTGCGACGGAGTCGCCGCTGCCGGCCGCGCCGGCCGAGGAAGCGGCGCCGCCCGCATCTCCGCGACACGTCCCCCTGGTCCTCCTCCAGGACCTAGCCGAGGACCACCCCGCGGTCCAGGCCCTGCTGGCCGCCGGCCTCGAGGTCGGGCACCTCGAGCACACCTCGACGATCCCCGCCGACGCGTTGCTGCTGCACCCGGCGCATGAAAGCTGACCCCGGAACGGGGAGGGACATCAGCGCCGGATGCCGGCCTTATGGGAAGTGAGGGCCGGCCACGGCCCCGGCCATCTCCGACCGAGGAGCACCCATGTACACGATCTACACCAGCCCCGGCTGCGGCCCCTGCATGACCGTGAAGGCCCACCTGCGCGCCCACAAGATCCCGCACACCCTCGTCGACGTCTCCCAGGACCCCGCGGCCGTCGAGAAGCTGCGCAAGATGGGCTACTCCAGCGCGCCGGTCACCGTGGACGAGGCAACCGGGGAGCACTGGCACGGATACCTCCCCGACCGCTACGCCTCCCCGGCCCCGGAGGCCGCGCCGGCCGCCGACGTGCAGGCCACGATCGACGTGGGCCCCGTCGAGGCCGGCGAGCACGTGCTCTGGGACCCCCGCCAGGGTCACCTGCTGATCATCGGCGACCGCGACAGCGGCAAGAGCGTGATCCAGCGCGGGATCATGGAGACCGCGGTCTCCGTGGGCTGGCAGGCCTGGGGCCTGGGCCTGCCCGGGGAGCTGGACAAGGTCGAGGACCATCGGTATGCGCAGGTGGTCACCGCCGACGTCAGCGACCAGCTCGAGCGAATCCGTGCCGCCAGCGAGCTGATGCGCGAGCGCTACCACCTGGTGGAGGTCGCCTCCCTCGCCAAGGAGCACCCCGAGCCCTTCCAGCCCATCGTGCTCGTCCTGGACGACTACGCCCATCTGCGCCAGCGCTGGGCCGACCTCGCCCCGGCCGGGGAACACGAGGCTGACGTCGCCGAGAACCTCCTGCTGGGCATCCACCGCCTGGGCCGCTCCGTCGGCATCCACCTGTCCGTCTCCTGCCGCGGCATCGCCCACCACCTGGGCCAGATCATGGCCGCCGGCTCCACCGTGGTGCACACCTCGCTCTGGCGCAGCTCCCTGGAGACGGAGATGGCCCATGCCAGGTGACCGTCGCCGCCTGGCCCGCCACCGCAGCCGCCACTGCGGCGCCCACACCCTGGCCGCCGAGCTCGCCCTGCTGGCCCACGCCGGCCAACCGACCCCGGACGGCGACACCGACGATCTCCACGACACGTCCCCGCCTGCGGTGCTGCCCGGCCAGCTCGACGCGCTGGACCTGCTCCCTACCGAGGAGGCTTAGCGCAATGTAGGGTTGCCCTAACTGTCAGATCGACCGGAGGTCCCCATGGCCTACTCCAACCGCGAGCGTCCCGGAGGGCGCGCTGGCCTGCGCGACAACACCCCCACCACGTTCCGCCCCGTGGCCTACCGCAACCTCGCCGCCCGCAAGAACCTGTGGGCGGACTACACCACGGGCCGGGGCGTGTTGGACAACGGGCAGGCGGTGCCGCCGAAGATCGGCCCCCGTCGGAAGAACCCGAACCTCACCGACATGCTCGACACTGCGGCCGCCGTCGGTGTGGACCGGATCTTCTTCACGGGCAAGACCCCGGTGGCCACGCCGGGCAAGCGCCACTGGCTGCTGGTGCAGACTCCCGGCTGGATCGACGGAGGACACAACCTCGGCTCCCCGGCCACCGGCCGTTTCGAGCACCGCCAGACCGGCAAGCGCATGCTGGTGCAGTTCGTCTCCGGGTGGTTCGGCGACGCCCCGCTGAGCCCGGATCAGGCCCGCCTGGCCTGGCAGGCCACCGAAGGCATCATCGGTGCGCACTTCCGCGGAGCCAAGCTCATGGACAGCCCCACCGCCACCGGCGCCAACCTCTGGGCCCTGACCCTGCCGAAGAACCTCGAGCCGTACCCGCTGACCGAGGACATCGCCGAGGAGCTGCACCGCACCTCCGGCCAGCACCACGTCGAGCACCTCGTGGCCGGATCCTCCTCGGACACTCACCCGGACTGCATCCCCCTGCACGACCCGGCGAAGACCCCCAAGATCGACGGCTTCGCCTACGTCGACGGCCGCTTCATGTACGGAGCCATGTGCAGTGAGCTGGGCATCGGCCCCGGGTACCGGCTGCGCCGCGACGACACCGCGGACATGCTCCGGGAGAACCCCTACGCCCGCGCTCGCGTGCACGTGCAGTTCAAGGTCCCCGACACCTGGGACCACATCGGCCTGATCGGCGTCCAGCACGAGAAGGCTTCCGAGGGCTGGTACTGGCCCAACCGCCCCGGCGCCACCGGGAGCGCCTGGATCGACGCCGCCGAGTTCTTCGTCGCCGCCCGCCACGGCTGGCAGCTGGACCCCATCGAGTCCGTCGCGTTCACCACCGATGTCCCCGGCGCCCGCGACCGCGACCGGCGCGTGCGTGCACGCCCGCTGGACACCTGGAAGGACAACCTGGTCAAGGCTCGCGCCGCCGTCGCCGGCGACCCGCTGATGGACGAGATCATCAAGACCGCCGTCTCCGCGGCACTGCGTTCGATCCTGATCAACACGATCGGCAACTTCGCGGCCCGCGGGCGCGTGCAGACCCACATCACCTTCGACCCCAAGGAGGTCCCGGCCAACGCCCCCGACGTCAAGCAGCACGGCAAGGCCTTCATCTGGACCACCAAGCCGCGCTTCGACGGCCAGGCTCAGCGCTACTACCACCCCGAGTTCGCCGTGCAGGTCTGGGGCCGGGCCCGGGCGCGCATGCTCTCCGGACCCATGGCCGGTGGCCTCCAGGGCGGGGCCCTGCACGTGCCGGCCCACACCCTGCTGGGCGTGCGCGGCGACGCGATCTACACCACCGAGGTCCCCGCTTGGTCCCTGACCGAGGAGCGTGGCGGCGGCGATGACGGCCGGGTGGGACGCATGCGCCTCCAGGGCTACGTCCCCGGACCGCTGAAGATTCCCGCCGACGAGACCGCCCGCAACAGGCTGCGTGCCAAGGCCGCGCGCCTGGGCGTGGACGCCGCCTACTCCGAATACGAGATGCAGGCCGCCCCCGTCGACGGGACGGACTACCTGCCCGGCGACGACGAGCAGGAGGCCGACGGTGAGTGACCCGGCACAGCTGAGCCCCGCCGAGCTCGTCACCCGGGTGCGCTCGGCCTACGGACTCACCTGGGCCGAACTCGGCGCGGCCATGAACCGCTCCCCGCGCATGATGCAGAAGATCGCCCGCGGGGAGACCTCGGGCGAGTCCTACCGGGACGCGCTGACCGAGCTACACGAGACCGGCGCCGTCTCCAAGGCACCCCGACGTCGGCGCAACGCCGCCGGCAAGATCGTGCCCGTGCGAGCCAAGCGAGGTGCCAAGAAGCCCACCGTGGTCCCCAAGGACACCCGGCGCGGGCCCTCCCTGACCCGCCACTCCACCACGACCACCCACCTGCCCGACGGCAACCGCATCGTGCGGATCCAGCTGCCCAAGACCGTCGGATCGCCCGAGCGCGGGGCCGGCCTGCACGCGGCCCGCATGTCCATCGTCAACGTCGCCCGCGGCGCCCGCCACCAGGACAAGCGCGTGCACATCCGCGCCACCGTGGACATCGGCGGCGGCCGCACCCGCACCTTCGACGTCGGCTCCAAGGGCGGCTACCTGGCCGCCGACGTCGTCTCCGACGTGCGCGACCGCAACGGCGGGGACATGGGCGGCTGGATCGCCTCCCAGATGGGCGACCGCTACGCCCGCGACGCCGTCACGCAGGGCCAGCTGGTGGGGCTGTCCGTGACCAGCTTCAACGCCGTGCGCTCCAAGGAGGAGCGCGTGGCCCAGGACGAGGCCGGCGCCCGCCGGTGGGGACGACGAGGAGGACGCACCCGATGGGGATGAATCAGCACGAGAAGCCGGCCCCGCCGGCACGCCGGTGGGGCGAGGCCCTGGACCCCCACGCCCACCAGGGCCCCTACCGGCCCCCCGCAGCACTGCTGGACATCCTCGCCCGCGCGGCTGGGGCCAATTCCTACGAGACGGCCACCACCGCCGTGCGCAACCGCGCGGCCAGTGCGGCCACCGAGCTGCACGAGGCGGGCCTGGACCCGCGCGTGATCGGCCTGATCGCCGAGCCGCGGGTCAACGAGCTGCTGGGCGTGGCCGAGCGCTCGGCCCGCTCCCTGCGCCAGCGCGACCACCAGTTCCCCGAGCCGGTCACCCGCGGACGGCTCTGGTGCGAGGCCGACGTCGTCGACTACTTGGCCTTCAAGCACGAGACCTCCCCGCGACCCCGGGCCCTGCGCAGCGCCCGTGTGGCCCAGCGCGAGAAGGGCACGCAGATCCGCTCCTAAACTGCGGCCATGGAGTACCTCTTCGAGAACATGGCCGGCGTCTGCCCGCACTGCCAGGCCTACGCGGCCATGGACCCTGAGTCCCGCATTGAGATCTACCCGAGGTACGCGCATCTCGACGAGGAGCCGTACCGGCCCTCGCCGACGAACGACTCTCCGCCGCCGACCTCGGGGGCGCGAGAGATCGTGGTGATGCAGTGCCACCGCTGCGAGCAGCCTGTCACCGTCATGGACACATGGTCCGAGCACCAGTGGGATGAAGGCACGGAGCCACGCCGGCTCTCCCGCACGCTGGTCTACCCGCTCGCCGCGGTCCGCCACCTGCCCGAGGAGGCGCCGGAGAAGATGCGCTCGCTCTACCGGGAGGCCAGCCTGTGTGAGAGCGCGGGAGCTCTGCGCGCCGCTGGCGTGCTCTACCGCGCGGCCACCGAGGAGATGGTCGAGGACCAGGGCGGCACCGGCCGGGACCTCAAGGCCAAGATCAACAGCCTGACCCCGCGGCTGGACGCGGAGCTGCTGGAGGACCTGCACGAGTCCCGCCTCGTGGGCAACGACAGCATCCATGTCGGCGTGCAGTACGCCGCCGAGGAGATCGCCGACGTCGCCGAGCTGCTCTGGGAGGCCGCCTTCGTCCTCTACGAGCAGCCGGCCCAGAAGGCCAGCATGCGCGCGGCACGCAAGGCCCGCCACGACGCCGCCCGCGGCCCGCGCGCGGCGTCGTGATCCCGGTCTACGAGCCGCCGGCCTTCCGCAGCCCCGAGGAGGTCCACTCCGCGCTCTACCAGGACGCCCCCTACGTGCGGGTCATGCTCCCCGACCGGGGACGGGTCGATGCGATGGCTGCCCGCTGGTCGAGCACCCATGTGCTGATCGCCTGGGAGGAGGCGCCCAGCACCGAACGGTTGCAGGCATGGGTGCCCGCTGGGTGGGTCACCCGCATTCGGGCAGAAGAATCGGCCTGGCGCGCCCCCTACGGGCGCACGCACGGCTAGGGTGTGTCTGAGAAACCGTCCAGTCGGGTATACCCACTAGGCGCATGTGTCAGAGCCAGTTGGGTGCTGCTGGACAGAGGTGCCAGGGTGCGATCTTGCTTGACAGGGTTGCCCATCATCGCGCTCGACGGATTCGTCGATCCGGCCTTCTCCAACCGCGCGCTGGCTCGCTTACCCGTTGGGCTTGGCCTCGGATTCATGGACGTCATTCTGGAGTAGCGCGATGATCTGCTTTGCGGTTTCACTCCGGTGGTCCTGTGAGATGGGCCTGCTTCCGATCAGGTCGTTGACCCAGAGCCCGTCAGCAGCGAGCAGGGCGAGCGAGGTCATCTGGTCGCGCTCAGCTTCGTCTCGTTCGCTACGTCCGGTCCATCGGTCGATGAGGTCTTCCCAGATCGCCTTGTGCTGGGTGTGCTGGCTGTCGAGAATCAGCTGGAACTCGGCGCGGGAGGCGGCTGTCGAACAAGTGAGTATGTAGGCGGTCAGGCGCTCCATCGGCGTTGCCTCAGCGGTCGGCTTTCCACAGGCGATCTCTAACTGCCGCTCCCAGCGATCAGCGAGTCTCTGGTGGATCGCAGCGATCAAGTCGTCTCGTGACGGGAAGTGGTAGATGATCCCGGCCCTGGTGATCCCTGCAGCGGCCGCGACAGAGTCAAACGTGACTGCTGTGATCCCGTCTTCCTCGATCACTTGGATCGCGGCGTCGAGGATCATGGTCTTCTTGCTCTCACGCACCATCATGCGCCCCTCCGATTGGTTCAGTGGTTTTCGGCGTACTCCATTGCCTCGCTGCCGCGCCCGTAAGCGCGGAGCAGCCGATTGGTCAGAGCGGCTCCACTAGCCAGCATGACAGCGAGGACGATCATCGTGACCAAATAGGCCGTGTCGTAGGCGGAGGTGGCGGCTGCGATCACGTCGAGATCTCCGTCGGCGATCCCGAGGGCATCGGCAATGCTCTCCCCCGCTGCGGCGGGAGTGCCATCCGGGAGTCGGACGACTGTGGCGTAGACGAAGGTCAGGAGGCTCCCGAGGAGTGCTACAGCCGAGAGGGAGCCCATCTCATAGGAGACTTCTTCGATCGAGGCCGCCATGCCGGCCTTTCGCGGAGGCGCGTTGCCCATAATGGCGGCGGAAGCGACGGCGAAGGTGCCGCCCAGGCCGAAGCCGGTCACGATGAAGCTGACGACCAGCAGGGGTAGTGATCCGTTCGCAGAGGCCAGCACGGCGAGAGCTAGTCCTAGGGCGGCGATGGCGAGGCTGCCGGAGATAATGATCCGCAGGCCCACGATGTGCAGGATCGCGGCCCCTAGGACACCTGAGGGCAGGGCGCCAAGCGCGATGGCTGCGACTAGCAGGCCTGCTTGCAGGGGGGTGAAGCCCTCGACGAGCTGGAAGCGCTGTGTGGTCGCGAGCTGGGCGCCAGCGATGGTGAACATCGCGAAGAAGGCTGCCAGAGAGCCGCCAGCGAAGGCGCGGTTGCGGAAGATGGAGAACTCGATGAGTGGTTCTTCCAATCGGCCCTGGCGTCGCACGAAGAGGACGAACCCGATGACTGCTGACGCCAGCGCCCCTGCGATCAGAACCCAGTTCTGTGGAATATGGGCCAGTTCCTTGATGACGAGCACGGTGCCCACCAGCCCGACCATCGCATAGAGGGATGAGACGAGATCCCACTTCTTCGACGGATCGGGATGGTTGTGCGGCGCGATGATTGCGGTCGCCACAAGTGCGATGGCAACAACGGGGACATTGATGAGGAAAACAGATCCCCACCAGAACCGTTCGAGAAGGGCGCCGCCGAGAATGGGTCCGAGCGCTGCCCCCGCGATCGACAGGCTCCCCCAGATGGCGATGGCGATGTTGCGCTCACGAGGATCGTCGAACGCGAGGCGGATCAGAGCAAGCGTGGCGGGCATCATCGCTGCGGCCCCCACAGCGAGGAGTGCCCTGGCGCCGATCAGGAAGGCAGGGTTGGGCGAGAATGCCGCTGCCAGTGATGCGGCACCGAAGATCCACAGGCCGACGACGAACATTCGGCGGTGGCCGATGCGATCGCCCAGTGTGCCTGCTCCCAAGAGGAGGCCAGCCATGACCAGGGGGTAGGCGTTGATGATCCACAGTGTCGAGGATCCGGACGCGCCGAGGTCTGCGGTCAACGTAGGCAAGGCGGTGTAGAGGATCGAATTGTCGAGGGTGATGAGTAGCAGGCCGGCCCCCACGGTCATGAGCAGCCACCACCGCCGCGGCGATGATCCAACGTCGTTCACTGTTGTACCCCTGTCCTCTGCCTGTAGTCGCATCAACGAAACTATACTAACAGGTTAGTAAAGTAAACGTCAACGCTCCGACAGAGGGATGCCTCACAATCCAGCTGGGTGTTCATTGCCCCATCCCGGCGTCAAGCCGGGTATACCCCTTTACACACTCCGTCCGCCCACGAGACCATCACGTCGAAGACGGTCTCAAACCGGGTCGTTAGACAGAAGTGTCGGGAGGTCTAAGACGTGGTTGGACAGACCGTGGGGTACGTGCGGGTGAGCTCGGCGGAACAGAACCTGGACCGTCAGCTCGAGGCGGTGGGGGAGTGCGACCGCATCTTTCAGGACAAGATCTCCGGCAGCTCCCGCGCCAAGCGCACCGGGTTGGCCGAGCTGATGAAGTACGTGCGGGAGGGGGACCTGGTGAAGGTCGCCTCGATGGACCGGCTGGGACGGGACACCCGGGATCTGTACGCGATCGTGGATGAGCTCACCGACAAGGGGTGCGCGGTGCAGTTCGTGTCCGAGCGCATCACCGTGGACAAGTCCGGCACCTCCCCGGTGGACGGGCTCATGCTGGGCATCCTGGCGGCGTTCGCTGAGTTCGAGCGCCGGCGGATCAAGGAGCGCCAGGCTGAGGGCATCGCCCTAGCCAAGGCCCGCGGCAAGTACGTGCAGGCCCCGAAGCTCTCTGATGCGGACGTGGAGCAGGCGCGCGTGATGATTCAGATGGGGATCCCGAAGGCCGAAGTGGCGCGCACGTTCGGGGTGAGCCGGCAGACCCTGTACACCTCGTTGCGCCGGCAAGCCTCAGACTGAACCCCATCCTCGGCCGCCGACACCACCTGGGTTTCTGCTTCAGTAAGCGGGCGCGGCCTTGTACAGGGATTCGGCGTCTTGGGCTGCGTGGACGCTGGCCCGGACGACGTCGTTCTTCATGTCCAGCACCCGCAGCTGGCCGTCGATCTCAGCGACGGCCTCGATCCGGCCGAAGGCATCCCCGTGGGCCTGGGCGTACTCGGCCAGGCCCCGCAGCTTGGGCAAGGCGTCGGCCAGGTGCGTGCCGTGGGGGTCCACGATGTCCGCGCGGATCGTGCCGTCCTGGTTGGCGTGGAAGAACACGAAGTCCGGGCGCAGGGCCTGCCACTGGCCGGCGCCGTCCTGGAACGGGATCGCCAAAGACTGCTTGGAGGCCCGGGAGGGGTTGCGGTACCAGCCCCGGAAGGAGGGCTCGGCGGCCTCGGAGTCCAGCACCTGCCGCTCCCAGGCGTTCAGATCCACAGGTACGGTGCCGTCCTCGGCGGCCATCAAATGCAGAGTGCGGGTCGGCAGAGGACGCTCGCTGCCATCAGGGAGGCGCTCCTGCTGGTCGGCCTGGGCCAACTTCGGGCGGGTCAGGTCCACACGTTCAGGCCGACGGGCCATCTCCCGCACCCGGTCATACACTGCCTGGCGCTCATCGGTCAGGCCGTTGATCTGCACGCGGTACTGGCTCAGCCAGTCCTGCACGAGCTTGTCGGCCTTGGCCTCCAGATCGGCGACGACCTCGGAGGTGCGGGCCAGGGAGGCGATGATGGTGTCTCCTTCGCGCAGGTCGAGATCCTCTTCGTCCTCGGGGACGATGTGATCGATGTAGGCCCCAGCGATCCAGCCGGTGAGGGTGCCGGCCGCCGCGGCCGCAGCCTCCTCGATGGCCCGGTCATCGGCCAGCAGCTCCAGGCTGGTGGTGCTCAGGGTTGTGGTTCCCAGCCGGCCGGTCAGCCGCTGGGCCGACAGGGTGAGCACATCCTGGCGGGCCGCGGCGATCTGCTCGGAGTACTGCACCCTGCATCCGTCCAGGAGCTTGCACATTGTGTGCGCGGCGGTCTTGACCGCCCCGGGCAGCAGCTCGTCGTGGGAGAGGGCGTTGGCCAGGATGTCCAGGCGCTTGAGCGGTTTGGTGGCGCCCTGGGGGATGTTCATCGAGGGCAGGGCGTCGAACACCGCCCACACCTCTTCTCCCACCGCCGGGTTCGGTGTCAGGGTGACCGGGTCAAACAGCACCCGCCGGGCGGATGCGCGGGCGGGGTCGGAAGTGGTGTCGTCCATGTCGGACTGTCCGCGCATCAAGGTCTGGGCGATGGCGGTGGAGGTGGTCTTGTCGAAGTGGGGTAGGAAGCAGTCGATGGAGTTGAGCACCTCGTTGCCCGGGATGCGTCGGGCCAGGGGGGTGCGGACCATCCGGCCCAGCAGCTGGTGGACGTAGGTGGCGTCCTTGTAGGTACGGAAGGACATCAGCACCTCCGCCCTGGGACAGTCCCAACCGGTGGAGATCGCCTCCATAGCCAGCAGCACCCGGATGTGCGTGGCTTCCTGCACGCGCTGCGGGGCGATGTAGTTGACGATCTGGCCGGGCAGGTGCCGGTCGGTGTGGGTGCCGAAGACGTGGGCTATGTCCTGGGGCCGCAGATCGGGCCACTCCTGGTGGATGACATCCAGGATCCGCGAGAGGTGCTCGTCACTGGGTTTGTCTGCGACCTGCACGACCAGCAGCGGCACCACCGGGTCCGCCTCGCCCTGCTCGGCGGCATAGGCGGCCCAGGCCCGGGTGGAAGCCTTCGTGCGGGCCACGGCCTCGCGCAACAGCGTGGTGTCGAAGGCGCCGGCTTCCTCGGGGATGGTGAGGACAACATCGTCCTTGAGCAGTCCGGAGGCTTGCACGAGCGCGGGGTCGACCTGCACGGGGGAGAGCGCATCCCGGTCGGTGGCATGGGCCATGGCCTGGGTGAAGCGTTCCACGGTGGCGGAGATCCCGAGCACGATCGGCATGGCCGGGGCCAGGGCGGTGCCGTTGATCAGGCGCTGGACGATGGTGGCCCGCTCCTGGTCGTTCTTCTTGGTGGTCTTCATGCCCCGGTGGGCCTCGTCCAGGATGAAGTACAGGGTCCGTCCGGGGGTGGCCACGGTGTTGGCGATGACGTCGTAGATGGTCCGCTGGGCCATGTCGGGGGCGGCCATCACCGGGGTGGCGGCGTTGGCGGGGTCCGCGGCTCCGCGCACCAGGCGGGCTCCTTCACGCAGCTTCTGGGCGTTGAGGAAGTACACCTGGCCGGGGGCGAAGGTGGTCTCGGCGAAAGAGTTCTCCACGGTGCGCAGCCGACCGTCGAGCTCGGAGGATGCGGCATGGATCCGGGCGCGGGACTGATCGTTCAGGTCCGGGTCGTCGGAGAACCAGAGAACGGTGGCCCCGGGGTCGGGGGCGATGTCCTCGGTGTACTGGTCAGAACCGAAGAACAGGGCCTCGATGATGGCCGCGGCCATCACCGTCTTGCCAGCCCCGGTCGCCGCGGCCAGGGAAAACTGGGACAGGACCCCGTCGTCCTGGTAGTTCTTCCTGGCCCGATGCAGCCGGTTCAGGACCTGCTCGACAGCCTGCACCTGGTAGTCCTTGAGGGTGTAACGCATGGGGGTCAGGCCCTCCGGTTGATCTGGAAGTTGTGCAGGTAGGACTCGTACAGGCGCACCGCGGTGGCGTGTTCGGGCAGCTGTCGGGCCACGGACTGGAAGGCCACCTCGGAGTCGGTCACGATGAACGCCATCCCTACCTGGGGGTCAGCCTCCAGGGCGGCCAAGAACTCGGGGGCGTGGTCCATGTCCTCGAGCACCCCGTAGGTCTGAGCCACATCCCAGCCCCGTTCTGGAAGGCTGGAGATGATGCGACCGCGAGAGCCGGCCTTGAGCCAGAGCATCGGCGCGACCCGGGCGAAGGCACGGTTGCGGCGCACCTGCCGGGGCGCCTCATAGGTCAGGGTGAAGAACGCCGCGTTCTCCTCGAAGCCATCGGCCATGGGGAACTCGTCAGTGAACTTGTAGTCACCCTTGATCGGGTCCCCGTCAGGGGTTTTCCCCGTGATGGCCGCGGTCACGCGGGGCTTGGTCACGTAGTCGCAGATGCCCCATTGCTCCCACTCCGGGTCACCCGGGCGGAGCCCCTTCTTCCGCAGGCCCTTCTGCTCTTCCGCGGACACCTCGTTGTTCGTCACGGAGATGCACTGGCGACGGCCCCCGTCCTGCTTGTTCAAGCGCATGACCGCATGAGCGGTCGTGCCGGAGCCGGAGAAGAAGTCGAGGACGACCCCGTTCGGCTTGTTTGCCAGGAAGAATCGCAGGGCGTCCTCGACGGCGTAGAGTGACTTGGGAAAGGGAAACTTCCTACCTGGCATCAGGTTCCCGATCAGACGAGTGCCACTATTACCGGCATCGTGGCCCGTGAGGCGCCAAACATCTGTTGGGATGAAACGGACTTCATAATCCGAAGCATCAGTGATGACGGACCCATCCGGACGAGTGCCGCACACCTTGAAGATGCCCTCGGTAACCTTTTTGCTCTCTCCTTGCTTGAGGTAGTAGATCGTAGTGTCAGCGCCCCGCCAGCCACCAACCCGGGCATGGCCCTGGGAGATGAGTCCCCGAAGCATCTGGGCGCTAATGCGCCAACGCCCCTGTGACCCATCCTTCCGAATCGGCCACACCGCGACAGACCCGTTGGGAGGTCGAACGGCATCGAGGTCATCTCCGTAATAGGCGTCTCCCACTCCAGAGAAGACCGTCCCCTCGGGGGTTTCAGAAATGAATACGGGATAGAACTGGTTAGGGCTGTCGCTTCGCAAGGAGTCCGCGCCGCTCCGAATGAGACGACTCCAGTAGAGATCCGTTTTGTTCTTCGTCTGAACTGCGTTCCATTCCGGCCCGAGGACCAGAGCCGAGGGGCGACTGGTACCGAACTGGACGAAGTAGATGTACTCGGCTGAGCGAGCAAACGTGCCCCGCCTAGTAGCCCCGGCGGCGTTGATCGAAGAAGTCACCATGGTGATACGCCCTTCGGGGAAAGTCTGCTCGAGGAGCATTCCCAGTCGCAGGTACTCCTTCTCGTCGATGGTGACGATCAGGACGGAGTCCTCGGGGTTGAGGAGTTCCTTGGCGACGAGGAGACGCCGCTCCATGAAGGACAGCCACTTCGAGTGGCGGTAGTCGTCGTCTTCCTCGACGTAGTCGTTGTTGTACTTCCAGTCCTTCGCTCCGGTGTTGTAGGGCGGGTCGATGTAGATGGCATCCACGCTGTGTCGGTGCGTGTAGGTGAGCATCTCCAGGGCGTGGAAGTTCTCGGCGTTGATGACCGTGTGGAACGGCTTGTCCGGCCCGCCGTTCTCGACGCGGCCTGTCTCGACCAGGCCCGGGTAGATCGGGTCCTCGAAGCGGGCGACGACCACCAGGTCCTCGATTGCTGCTGTTGAGGTGGCCGGCTCGCGGACCTCGGCGTCGATGTCTGCTTCGGCCAGGTGGGCTTGCTTGCCGTCTGGGGTGCGTTCGATGTCGGTGACGACCCAGTGTCGGGTGTCCCCGATGGTGAGGCTCCCGCGTGGGGGGAGTACGCGGACGGTGTCCCCGCGGCGCACGGGGCGGCCGGGCAGCTCCACAGCTTCTGGTTGATGGCGCTCGAACACGAGACCGAACTGGCTGCGCTGGGTGAGCTGGCGGAACTCAGCTTCCAGGTCTGCGGCCAGCTGTGGGTCGGTCTTGCGGGCCTGGGCGAGCAGGTCAGTCAGTCGAGACACGGGTGTTCTTTCTCTGGGCCGAGTGGCATGGGGCGCTGTCCGCGCTAATCCTGCCCATCCTAGGGACCGGGGATCTCGTGCCGAGCAGGGGCTTCACGCGAGCTTAGGATCAGCTGCGATGCGAATTCGCATCGCGTCATCCACTCGAGCAAGGAACTCGCCCATGTCACGACGCTCTCTGGCTTCTCTGGCCACTGCTGCTGTTTTCGTCACCACCGCTGTCCTCGGGGGTGCGGGCCCGGCGGCGGCCGGCACTACGTATTCGGCCCCGTTGCGCACGGCTGTGGCGTCGTTGCCGGTGGCGGCGGAGAACAATGCCGGCTATGACCGGGCCGCCCAGTTCGGGGACTGGAAGGATGCGAACAGGGACTGCCAGAACACGCGGGCAGAGGTGTTGATCGCAGAGTCCAAGACCACCCCGAAGTTCACGACGGCCCGTAAGTGCACGGTGGCCACGGGCAAGTGGGTGAGCAGCTGGGATCTGCGCACGCACACGTCTGCATCGACGGTGCAGATCGATCACATGGTGCCCGTGCATGAGGCGTGGGGCTCGGGAGCTCGGTACTGGACCAAGGCCAAGCGGGTGGCGTTCTACAACGACTTGGGGGATGCCCGGTCGCTGAACGCGCAGACCTCGGCGTTGAACTCGGCCAAGCAGGCCCGCGGTCCGGAGCAGTGGCTGCCGCCGAAGAACCAGTGCCAGTACATCGCGGACTGGACCGCGGTGAAGATCCGCTGGGGGTTGAAGGCTGACGCCACGGAGAAGGCGTTCTTGGTGAAGAAGGCCGCCTCCTGCGCGAACACCACCCTTAAGGTGACCCGGTACTGAGGCTGCATGGCCGCAATGGTGCCCATCCCCTGGCCGTTGACGGCTGAGAGTGTGGGCATTGGTCTGTCCGGGGGGCTGGTTCGAGGGTCAGGGCCCGTGAGCGAGTGGATGTTGATCGCGCCGGTTCTGGTCTTCTGCCTGTGGCTGGCGCACGCCGTGGACAGCTGGCGGAGGCCGTACGGCATCGGCAAGATCGGCTGGGTCCTTCTGATCGGAACACCCATCGCGAGCCTGGTCGTCTTCTTGGCCACAGCACTGGTGCACGACCCCACACCATCAGCGAATGAGGCGCTGCCGCGTGGCGAGATCCACGACTTGCAGGTGCGGTTGATGGTTGTGTCGTTGGAGCTGTTCCTCGCTTGGGTTGTCTGCCTCATTCTTGAGATCTTCCTGTACGTCGTCAGATCAGTGCGGCGGAAAGAAAGCTAGAACGGGCCGTCCTCGCAGGATGTTCCGGGTCCGGTGCAACGGGTCATTGCTCGGCACGCCGTCACGGAAGGCCCCGCCACGCTGGTCCAACCAGTCGGTGTACGCCTCACCGGATGTCCCGGGACCAGGTGCAGGCGAATGTGGTGGTGGGGTGACGTCGACCATCACCCGGCGTCCCGGTGAGTTCCTTCGAGTTCCGCCCGCTCTGTTCGGTGGGCCTGGTACTGACGTGGTGCCACACGTGCTCGTCGACGCCCAGGATCGAGGGTCAAGGCCCTCCCGATGTCGCGTTCCAGGCCGCTGCGGGTGGAGGTCGCATATCCCTTACTGTGCCGGTATGGGAATCATCCTCTGGCCGATCGCAGGTGGCGCTTGACCCCTGATCTTGGACACGCTGATTCCAGCACGATGCTGGGGAAGCGAGAATCCAAGGGATGGCTAGGAAGAACTACACGGACGAGTTCCGGCAGCGCGCGGTGGACTTGTATGAGTCCACGCCGGGTTCGACGCTCAAGGGCATCGCCGGGGATCTCGGGATCTCTCGGGGTGCGCTGAAAGAGTGGGTCGACAAGTTCGGCTCCGGGGTCACGGTTGCCGCTGCGTCGCCGCCGGGGGCGACGGGGCGACCGGAGTCGCAGGCGGCGAAGGTCCTCCGGTTGGAGGCCGACCTCGCAGCCTTGCAGGCCGAGGCCCGCAAGCTCGAGACGGAGCGGGACATCCTCCGTCAGGCGGCGAAGTATTTCGCCGGGGAGACGAACTGGTGAACCGCTTCCAGTTTGTTGAGGATCACAAGGACGCCTACGGCGTGAAGCGGTTGTGTGAGGTCGTCGAGGTCGCCCGCTCGTCGTTCTACGCCTGGCTGGACTCCGCCGGGCGGCGAGCCGCGAAGGCGACAGACGACGCGGTGTTGGCGGCGCGGATCCGGGTGCTGCAAGACCCCGCTCAGGGTGGCGACCGCGCCTACGGGGCGCCCAGGATCACCGCCGACCTCAACGACGGTGTGCCCGTTGCGGAGCGGGTGAATCACAAGCGCGTCGCGCGGGTAATGCGTGAGCACCGTCTCGCGGGGATCCGGTTGCGACGACGGGTGAAGACCACGATCCCGGACCAGTCCGCCAGGCGCTTCCCCGACCTGATCGGACGGGACTTCTCCGTCGGCGACCCCGGCCGCCGCTACGTGGGCGACATCACCTACCTGCCTATCGCCGACGGCACGAACCTCTACCTCGCGTCCTGCATCGATCTCGGCTCCCGGAAGCTCGCGGGCTGGCAAGTCGCCGACCACATGCGCACCGAACTCGTCGAAGACGCCCTCCGTGCCGCGCACCACGACCGCGGGTCGCTGGTCGGCGCGATCTTCCACTCCGACCACGGCAGCGTCGGTGGATTCAATCGGTCGTCGCAACACCCTCTCGGAATCACTGGAGGTATGGGCGATGGCAAGCAAGGACTGGGCGAGGAAGATCAGTGACGTGCCCGAGGGGACACGTCGGCAGTGGAGAGCGGATCGGGCTTTGCGGGCCCCGATGCGCTCTCCTGGCAGGCCGCAGCCCTCACGGGAGGTCCAACGCCAGTTCTGGCGTGTGATCGCCACCGGTGTCACCACGGTCGAGGCATCCCTGACTGTGGGCGTGTCCTGGCCCGTCGGGGCGCGCTGGTTCCGTCACGCTGGCGGGATGACCCCGCTGTCCTTAGCCGAGCCCACCGGCCGGTATCTGTCCTTCGCTGAGCGTGAGGAGCTCGCGATCCTCCATGCCCAGGGCCAGGGGGTCCGTCAGATCGCACGCACGCTGGAACGTGATCCCGGCACGATCAGCCGTGAGCTGCGCCGTAACTGCGCCACTCGTTCCGGGAAGCAGGAGTACCGGGCCACGGTGGCGCAGTGGAAGGCCCAGGAAGCTGCCAGGCGGCCCAAGCCGGCGAAGCTGGCCACGAACCAGCGACTGCACGACTACGTCCAGGCACGCCTGAACGGGGTGGTCCTGGGCCCCGATGGCGTGGCCGTGCCGGGACCGGTCGGGCCCGGTTTCAAGGGGCGGAAGATGAAACCGCGCCGGGCGGACCGGCGGTGGTCCACGGCGTGGAGCCCTGAGCAGATCAGCCACCGGCTGCGCCTGGAGTTCCCGGATGATGTGTCCATGCGGATCTCTCACGAGGCGATCTATCAGTCCCTGTTCGTCGAGGGACGGGGCGCACTCAAACGCGAACTCGTCGGGTGCCTACGTACCGGGCGGGCTCTGCGCGAGCCGCGGGCACGTACCCGGAACAAGCCCCAGGGCCACGTCACCGAGGACGTGGTGTTCAGCAAGCGCCCACCCGAGGCCGCTGATCGTGCTGTGCCCGGGCACTGGGAAGGGGACCTGATCATCGGGACCGAGCGTTCAGCGATCGGGACTCTGGCCGAGCGCAAGAGCCGGGCCACGATCCTGGTCCACTTGCCCCGCCTGGAGGGATGGGGTGAGCGGCCGCCGGTGAAGAACGGGCCGTCGCTGGGTGGGTACGGGGCCGAGGCGATGACCGCGGCCCTGATCAAGGCGATGGCGACGGTGCCGGAGCAGCTGCGTCAGAGCTTGACGTGGGATCGGGGCAAGGAGCTGGCCGGGCATGTCCAGTTCACGATGGCCACGGGCACGAAGGTGTTCTTCGCTGACCCCCACTCGCCGTGGCAGCGGCCGACGAACGAGAACACGAACGGGGTGCTGCGGCAGTACTTCCCCAAGGGCACGGACCTGTCGAGATGGTCGGCCGAGGACCTCGCAGCAGTCGCGTACACGCTGAACAACAGGCCCAGGAAGGTCCTGGACTGGAAGACTCCCGCGGAGGTCTTCGCCGAGCAGCTACGCTCGCTCTCAACGCACGGTGTTGCAACGACCGGTTGAACCCGCCGTCTACACCTCGAAGGCCTACGCCGCGCTCTGCGAGCAGCTGGGCGTGACCCAGTCCACGGGCGCGGTCGGCACGAGTGCCGACAACTCACTCGCGGAAAGCTTCAACGCCACGCTCAAGCGCGAACTCCTCGCCGGCCGGTCAGCGTTCCCGGACCAGGCCACCGCCTACCGGGCCGTGTTCCGGTGGGCGAACCGCTACAACACTCGCCGGCGCCACTCCGCGATCGGCAACATCAGCCCGAACGCCTACGAAGCCGCACGCTCCGCTACGCTTGCGGAAGCGGCATAACCGAACCGACACCGTGTCCACGATCAAGGGCCAAGGCCCGGTCTCCTCCTTCTCTGCATCGTCCAATTCGTTGCGGCTGTCATTGCGCCACGATTCTCGCGCTGGTACCTGGGGGCGTGGTCGGCGGTCCTGGGGATCGTCGTGCTTTACAACGTGGTCACGTTCTTGGAGCTGGGCGGCTCTGAGACGCCTGGCGGACAGGGAGCCGCCTGGAGCGGACCCGGCCTCAACGAGATGATGTGGGGTTCCATGGCCGGGGTCGGGGTGATCATGCTGTGGTTTGCCGACTTGGCTGGCGCCACGATCGCGTGGGAGAGGCGGCGTCGTCGGTCCGTTGATTGAACGGCGCAGTGAATCGCCCCGGGGGGCCTTGACCCTCGATCGTGTAGTTCTTCCTAGCCATCCCTTGGATTCTCGCTTCCCCAGCAACGTGCTGGAATCAGCGTGTCCAAGATCTGGGGTCAAGCGCCCTCACGGCAGACCCGACGACTGAATAGGCGATGTTCGAGACACTCGTCTTTGACTTGTTAGCACCGTTGGGGGCCGTGGGTGCGGAGAGGCGCACCCTGCGCCCTGCACCCGCGGCGATGGGGTGATTTCGAAAGGGTGGATTGATGACCGGTCTCACACCAGGCGAGGCGCGTGGCTGGGCTGCGCGGTTGCTTCTGGCCGAGGATGCCCGCTGGGTGGGGGACATTGTTCTCTCTGCCGCAGCAGACGAGCAATCGCAGGCCTACCCTGCCTTATTGCTCGGGCACCATTTCGTCCGAATCGTTTATGAGGGAAGTCAAGCCCTCCAGTCAGCGAAACCCGAGGTCGGGTGGCCGCAACTCGCGAGCATGTTGCAGCACGAGTACGGGGCGGTCACGTCACGGGTGCGGCATATGTCGAAGCTGCTGGACGACACGAACAGGTCCTACGACCAGGTTCTTGCAGAAATGCAAGAAGCGAAAGCAGTCTCGCACAGGGCGCTCACGGGGAAAGCGCACCCCTGGGTTCGGTGGGCGGAGACCGACCTCGGCCTTTACATGATCGAGCGCAGTGTCGTCGGTGCATCGACCCCGATGGCCTACCGGCTTGCCCTTGACCCAGGGGAGCTGGAACGCGTGGCAGGAGAGGATCTCCACGCGGTTACGCCCGAATGGGGCTCCACACTCGCGGTGCTTGCCGCGGCCGCCCCGGATGCTTGGGAAATGCGGCCCACACTTGCGCTGGACGCACACATCAAGTACAAGGACAGGCTCGCGAGTCGCTATCTGAAGAACCGATATGAGCCTGACTTCGACGATGCCGAGAAACTACTTCTCTTAATGATTGAAGCAGATTTCAACACCAACCGCCTCTACCTTCCTCGCACTCAGCCCGGCCATGAGGGGCCCTGTTTGCGTGCGCGCATCGTCACGACCTATCACTCTCTCAAGGCACTGCGCCGCATTCTCGACAGGCATCCTGGCCTCGATACGGCCGGTACCCGAAGTATTCGCGGGATCCTCGCAGATCCGGCCGCGAAGCGGCTCTGCTCGCGTGACGGCAAGATGGTCAGAAACCGGAGTGTCCATTATCAGATGGACGATCCGTCCATTATCCCCGACTTCAACAAGCCCATGTTCGGGATCATTGAAGCCGTGGCACCGAGCTTCACGTGGGAAACTCTCGATACCGACCTTCGATCGGTCGAAGACCAGCTGGCGGATGCGCTCGGGTCATGGGGAAAGTAGTCCTAGGGCGTGTCAGCACGGCGCCTGCGTGCGCGGGCACCAGCCCGTGGGCGGCGGCGTACTGGAAGCGCAGCATCTGGGCCAGGTGGGCCTGGGCTTGCATGAACGCGAGGACCTGAGCGGCGTCGGGCCGGTAGGCGGTGCCGTCGGCGGTCTGGGCGCGCACCATCTCGGGGCGGTCGTGGGCGACCCAGCGGGCCACCTCGGAATCTGTGGTCGGCAGGGACGTGGTCATCCGCCCTTGCCAGGACACCTGGATCATCAGGGACACCTCCACCCTTACGTTGATCTGACGTCAACATACTAGGTGGGCTGGCAAGTGGAGGGCAACAAGCTCTGGACGCGCGAAAGCGCCCCGCGAGGTTCCTGCGACTGTCAGATCAACGGGAAAGCGGGGCGCTTCTGGGGTCCAGTCTAGGCGACCAGCGCCGCCGGCGGGAAGGCGTCCGGGACGTCGATGAAACGACGCAGCACCTGGCAGCAGCGCCACCAATGACAGGCTGCGGTGCTCGCATGCGCGCGCTCGCTGTCGGTCACCACCTCGACGGCCTCGGCCAGGGCGGCCTCCAGGTGCTCGACCTCGATGCTCATGGCTCCTCCGATCCGCGGGTGTCCTTCACCGTGGATAAGGCGGTCGCGCGGCCGTGATGTCCCTTCTGGGTGCCAGGCAGAGCGAAGCCCTCCCGGCGCGGAGGGGGGATGGCCAGGAGGGCTTCTAAGTCGCAGGCCCTACGGGATGGGCTCACGTTCGACCTGTGCAAACCGTAGCAGGGGCAGTGGTGACGGGGGGGGGGTTGTGGATAAGGGTTGCGGGTGTATGGCGTGACGCGTATGGTTTGACGTGTATCGCTAGACCTACGTGAGGTGATTCTGTCGCCTCCAGATTGAGAGAGCACCCCCATGACCACCTTCTACTACTCCGTCAACGAGATGGCTCGGCAAGCCGGCTTCACCTCGCCCTCCACCTGGACCCGCATCAAGAACGACCTGCGCGCCCCCGACGCCGTCATGGTCAGCAAGATCCAGGGCGCCGGCTGGACCCTGGACAGCTGGGAGGACGCCGCCAACAACGAGCTGCACACCCGTCGCGAGCCCCTGATGAAGGCCATCACCCGCCTGCGCCTCGAGGAGGAGGCCCTGCGTCAGGAGTACGGCGTGACCGACCAGGACGAGCCGGCCGACCAGAAGGCGGAGGGCTGAGCCATGAACGCTATCGAGCTGAAGTGCCGCCGAGAGGCCCTCGGTCTGTCCCGCGACGCCCTCGCCGACACCCTGGGTGTCGCGGAGAAGAGCATCACCCGCTGGGAGTTCGGCAAGAACCCGCCGCGGGACTGGTCCTGGATCGACTCGGCCATGACCCGCCTGGAGGACTACCGCGAGCGCCTCGTGGAGGAGCTGATCGCCGAGACCTTGCGCGTGCATGAGCAGGCCGGTGCCGCGCTGATGTTGACCTACGCTTCCCGCGGTTCCTTCTACAGGTGGTTGCCGGAGATGGAGGAGCCGGACATGGGTGATGGCATCGCGGTGATTCCCGTGGAGCTGCACCGGGCGGCCACCGCCGAGGCCGCGCGCCGGCTGCGGGTGAGCCATGGGCTGCACGCCGTGATCGAGGCTGTGCCCACTCCGCAGGAGCGTGAGGGGGCGGGCTCGTGAGCGTGCGTCGATGGGTCTCGAGCGTCGTCGCCGTGGTGGCCGCTCTGGGTGTGGCTGGCGCCGTCGGGGGTGGACATGTGCAGGGGGTCCAGGTGCCAGAGGTGAAGCTTCCCAAGGTGGCGCTGCCCAGCGGAGTGGAGCTGCCCTCACTCGGCGACACGTCCCCGACGCCGGCGGCCGGCCCGGTCGGGGGCCAGCTCGAGCAGCTGGCCCTGACCTCCGCGGCACCGGCCAGCGCCTACACGCGAGACGCGTTCGGCCAGCGCTGGGCGGACGTGGACCGCAACGGCTGTGACACCCGCAACGACGTGCTGCGGCGCGACCTGACACAGGTGCAGATCAAGCCCGGCACGCAGGGGTGCAAGGTGCTCTCCGGCCAGCTCGTGGACCCCTACAGCGGCGCTACGATCCCCTTCTCCTCCCAGGACTCCCAGGCCGTGCAGATCGACCACACGGTCTCCCTTGCCGATGCCTGGGCCTCCGGGGCGTGGGCGTGGGACGAGTCCCAGCGCACGGCGTTCGCCAACGACCCGGCGAATCTGCTGGCCGTGGATGGGCCGGCGAACAACTCGAAGTCGGATGCGACCGCGGCGGACTGGCTGCCGGACACCGTTGCGGGCCGATGTGAGCTCGTGGAGCACCAGGTGGTGGTGAAGGCCAAGTGGGGGCTGAGCGTCACCGAGCGCGAGCGCGCGGCGATGCGCAGGGTGTTGGCCTCCTGCCCGGCTGGGTGAGCGAGGCCGTAACGTGTCCGGGGGGTGGGTGACCATGCCCCTGAACGGATGGACGATGCTGGCGCAGGAGGAGGTGTGAGCGATGACGACTACCACGGGTACCGACCTGGCCCCGAGGCTGCGCGCGTTCAAGCACCGCCTGGACCCCAACCCCGCCCAGGCCACCCTGCTGGCCCAGTACGCCGGCGCCGCGCGCGTCGCCTACAACATGCTCACCGCCCACAACCGGGCCGCCCTGGCCGCCGGTGCCGCCCGTCGCACCGAGCTGGCCGAGACCGGGCTGGCCGGCCCCGAGCTGGCCGCGCGCATGAAGGCCGAGCGCGCCGCCGACCCCACCCTCCGCGTGGCCAGCTACCAGTCGTACTCCACGGCCCACCTGACCCCGCTGATCCGCCGCCACCGCGAGGCTGCCGCCGCGATCGCCGCCGGCGCCGACCCGGCCGAAGCATGGACCGACGAGCGATACGCCGAGCCCTGGATGCACACCGTGCCCCGCCGCGTCCTGGTCTCCGGCCTCCAGAACGCCGCGAAGGCCACCGAGAACTGGATGGCCTCCGCCTCCGGCACGCGCGCCGGCGCGCGCGTCGGCCTGCCGCGGTTCAAGAAGAAGGGCCGGTCCCGGGACAGCTTCACCATCCCCGCCCCCGAGGTCATCGGCGCCGCGGGCACCCCCTACAAGCGCGGCGAGCCCCGCCGCGGGGTGATCACCGACCACCGGCACCTGCGCCTGGCCTCCCTGGGGACCATCCGCACCTACGACAAGACCAGCCGCCTGGTCCGCGCCTGCCGCCGCGGCGCCCAGATCCGGTCCATGACCATCTCCCAGGCCGGCGGACGGTGGTACGCCTCGATCCTCGTTGCCGACCCCACCCCCATCCGGACCGGGCCCAGCCGTCGCCAGCGCGCCAACGGCGCCGTCGGCGTGGACCTGGGCGTCAAGCACCTGGCCGCCCTCTCCACCGGCGAGGTCATCGACAACGGCCGCCCCGGTGCCCGCCAGGCCGCCCGCCTAACCCGCCTCCAGCGTGCCCACGCCCGCACCCAGCCCGGCTCGAACCGCCGCGAGCGCGTGCGCCGGCAGATCGCGGCACTCCAGCACGGGATCGCCCTACGTCGGGCGGGGCTGCTGCATCAGGTGTCCACGAGACTGGCGACGGACTTCGCGGTGGTCGCCCTGGAGGACCTGAACGTGGCGGGGATGACCCGTTCGGCCCGCGGGACGCTCGAGGCGCCGGGTAGGAACGTGGCCGCCAAGTCCGGGTTGAACCGGGCGATCCTGGATGCCGGGCTGGGGATGCTGCGCCGGCAGCTGGACTACAAGACCTCCTGGGCAGGGTCCCAGGTGAAGATGATCGACCGATTCGCGCCCTCCTCGAAGGCGTGCTCGCGCTGCGGGACAGTCAAATCCACGCTGTCCCTGGCCGAGCGGACCTTCGAGTGCGAGGCCTGCCACCTGGTGATCGACCGCGACGTGAACGCCGCGATCAACATCCGGGCGTGGGCTGTGCAGGAGGAGCGTGGAGCAGGGGTCGAGCTCGCCCGAGGCCGTCGGGAGAGTCGAAACGGACGTGGAGCTGCTGTCTCGGGCCCGCCATCTGGCGGGGCCGCGAGGCAGGGGCGTGGAAGCGTCAAGCCCGCACCCCAGGGTGTGGGCATGTCCAGCCGGGCAACTGGCTGGTCATCCCAACCCCCCTCAACCGAAGGGGAAAGCGCAGAGCGCGGAGCATCCGCCCTGGCCAGGTAGTGGAAGCCCCGCGCACGCAGGGATGAGCCCGCGGACTCCCAGTCCATCGCCAGCTTGCCCGTGGAAGCTCCGCGCACGCAGGGATGAGCCCCTGACTGACGGACTGACTGACTGACTGAGGGTGGAAGCCCCGCGCACGCAGGGATGAGCCCTTGGTCTTGCCGTCAGCAAGCATGCGAGCCATGGAAGCCCCGCGCACGCAGGGATGAGCCCGTCCTGACGCTGTTCGAGGACGGCAGGGTAGAGGAAGCCCCGCGCACGCAGGGATGAGCCCGACGCTGCTGCTGTGGACGAGCTGCTTGCCGAGGAAGCCCCGCGCACGCAGGGATGAGCCACCCATCTTCTCCACGAAACGCTCCGCGATCGTGGAAGCCCCGCGCACGCAGGGATGAGCCCACGGGCACGTCGTCAAAGTCGGTGAGCCCGTCGGAAGCTCCGCCCGCGCAGGGATGAGCCAGACTCCCAGGGGCATTCACGGCTCCTGGGTTGAGCTGTCGTAGGGATCTGGGCTGGTCCCGGTCCTTCCTAGACACCATCCAGTGCTCGTGACAGCTGCGGGTGTCGTGGAGGTGCTGCGGGGACGTGTCGCGGTGTCCGCGGGATGCTCAGCTGGTGGGCTCGGGGACGGTGGCCTCGCACTGGACCATGGGCATGCCCTTGGGGTCGCCGGTCTGGGCGTCCAGGGGGGCGGTGGTGCCGTCGGCGATGATCTCGCAGTGCAGGTCGCCGGCGGCGGGCAGCTGCGGGACGTTGGCGATCACCTGGATCTTTTCACCGGGCTTGGCCTGGGTGCGCAGGGTCAGGGGGGTGGTGCCGGCGGGCTCGGCGGGGATGGTCTCTTTGGTGTGGGTGTCCGCGCCGGTGCCGCCCACGAAGAGGTTCACGCCGCCGCGGGCTGCCGTGGTGGTGGTGCCGTCGCGGGGGATCCACTGGATGCGGATCTGCACGTCCACGGGCTTGGCGGGGGCCGAGCTGGAGGGACGTGTCGTGGGGGTGGCCGAGCTGGCGGCCGCAGTGGGTGCCGTGGTGCTGCTCGCGGCTGCCGTGGGGGCCGCGCTCGCGCTCGTCGACGGGGCAGGAGCAGGTGTGGCGGTGCACCCCTGGAGGGCGAGGCCGGCCAGGGCCAGGGGGAGCAGGATCAGGGGGCGGGTGCGCATCAGGGGGGTCTCCTTCGGTGCGGGGCGGATCAGGCGTCCAGGATGGTGATGGTGGCCCCGGGCTCCAAGCGCTCGAGGTCGGCCGCGGTGAGGACCGCGAGGTTGTGCTCCAGGCTCGCCTCGCGGACGTCGCCGGTGTCGGGGAGGCGGCAGGCGCGGTGCAGGGACTGCTCCAGCGCGGTGATCGCGGACGGGTCGGCGTGGCGGACGTGGCGGATCAGGCCGCCGACGGTGCCCTCGAAGGACTCCTCGGAGCCGTGGGGGGTGATCAGGATGCGGGAGAGGGCGTTCAGGGGCATGGGGTCTCCTGGGGGCGTGGAGGTCGTGATGGTCATCCTGCCCGCCCTCCCGCCGGTGTGGCGGGAGGGCGGGGGAGGCTCAGCGGATCACCAGGACGGGGCCGGTGATGATCTCGCGGGCGTCGAAGCCGGCGTCGTGGATCATCTCGGTGGCCGTGGAGTTGAACGGGCGGGAGGAACTGTGGCGGGCGTCGGCCCAGAGCGACCAGTCGCCGTCCATGCCGTCGTAGTCGCCGGGGTTGTAGACCTCAGCGGTGGCGCCCAGCAGGCGGTCGATGTCAGCGGGGATGGTGTGGAGCTCGACGTCGGCGGTGGTGCCGTCGGGGTGGATCATCGTGGCCTTGGTCATCGGAGTCCCTTTCGTCAGGGGTGCGGGGGTCCGGATAACCCCTGCTGATGTGTATAACCATACACGCGTAAGAGGGATCGCGCAACAGGGGCGTGGGATTCGTGGGTGGCCCCGGCGCGGCCGGGGCGGGCGGGCCGCGGGGCCCGCCCGCCCGCGGGGCTCAGTCGTCGAGGCCGAGCCGCTCGCGCAGAGCCTTGGTGGGGGGCAGGTAGGTCTCCCCGTCGTCGGCCAGGTCGCCGGTGATCAGCACCGGGCCGACGATGACGTCGTCCGGGGCGAGGATGGTCAGCTCGTGGACGATCCGGTGACCCTTGGAGTTGACCGGCAGGCCGGCGATCTTGCCCTCCTCGTTGAGCCAGATGGTGTGGTCGCCATCGTCGGAGGACAGGGCCTCCACGTAGCCGCCGACGTGCTGCTGGAAGTCCTCCAGGCCGTTGACCTGCTCCTCGGTGACGTCGCCGGTGGGGGTGATCAGGATTGCATTGGCCATGATGGCTGTCCCTTCTATGGGGTGCGGGGATCCGGGTGATCCCTGCTGATGTGTCTAACCATACACATACGCGGTCGGATGTGCAACACCCTGCATCGCATCAGCCGCCGGCTGTGCCACGGATGCAGCCGGCCCCGCATCTCCGCGACACGTCCCCGGCGTGCCGCGAGCGCGGGGCCAGGGTGGGCCCCGCGCTCGCGGGCGGGCAGGGGTCAGCGGGCGGGGTTCAGGATGGACTCGGGCAGATGGAAGGGGGGCTGGTGGGTGCTGACGGCCTCGGCGGGGTCCTGGCGCATCATGCCGTGGGCCCAGCCGCTGAGGTCCCATCCGAGGTAGCCGGGGCGGCCGCCGGCGAGCAGGCGCAGGGGACCGAGGCGGCGGTGACGGTGGGCGGTGCGGGTCAGCTCGGCGAGGACTCCGGCGGGGACGTGGGTGTCCAGGCATCGGCAGGTGATCAGCACGTCCGGGTCGATCAGCGCGGGGTCCACCACGGGCGGGCGGACGGTGGCGGCGATGTTGGGTAGGCGCAGGGTCGAGTCGGCCAGGTGGAGGTAGACCAGATCGTCGTCGGCCTCCACGGCCACCGGGTGCAGGGTGCGCTCGGGCAGGGCGCGCAGGGTCTTGATGAGGTGGTGGGCCTGGTCGGCGCGCAGCATGGCCCCAGACTCGAGGGGGCCGGTGCTGACGTCGAGGGCGCGGGCGCCGGCGCGGGAGGTGTGGGTGCCATCGGAGCCGGTCAGCTCCAGGCACTGCTGGCGGGCGCGCAGGATCACCGCGGGCGTCGGGGTGCCGGGGGTGTGGGTGGCGGGCAGGCGGGTGGGCCAGGCGGCCAGGTCCAGGGCTCGGTACAGGTGGTCGGCGGTGGTGATGATGCCCATGGGGCTCCTCCTTGGAAGGGGTGCTGGGGGCCTCATGCCCCCTGCGACGTGTCCAACCATACACATGCAACGGCGCCTGCACAACATCATCCGCGAGCGCGGATCGGCGCGCCCCTGGTGGTGACGCGGAGCGGGCGGGGACGTGTCGCGGTCCCCGGCGGCCGGCGGCAGCTCCATGGAGCCGGCAGCTCGTCTCCGCGACACGTCCCCCCCGTCCCCGCCGGCGCGAGGCCGGCGGGGACGGGTGCCGGTCAGCCGCGCGGGCTCACGTGGGCGGCGTGCGTGCGGCCCAGCGCCCAGTCGCCCAGGTGCCAGGCCAGCAGATCGTCGCGCTCGCGGACGGCCCAGGCGTCGAGGCTGTCCTCGGGGCCCATGGCCGGCCCGCCCGTGAGCAGGTCCAGGCACAGGCCGGCGTGGAGCCCCCACAAGGGGCCGGGGACGGCGCCGTCCGGGGTGCTCGGGGGCACCGGGCCGGCCATGTCGCGCGGACGAACGGCGAGCGTGTCCACCGGGGAGAGCGTGTCGGCCTTGTTGCTGGCGGAAGCGAAGATCACCCAGAGGTCGCGCACCAGGTAGATGCCGACGGCGTCGGTGCGCAGCTCCACGGTCTCGTAGGTGTCGTCGAGTTCGGCCAGGCGGGCCAGCAGGGTCTGGGTGCCGTGGAGCGAGAGCACTGCGAGCAGGGCCTCGTCGCCGGTGTCCGTGCGCGGGGCCGGGTCGGCGTAGGCGCGGGAGAAGCTCTCCCCTGCCGCGGAGTAGATCCGCAGGGAGCCGTCAGGCTGGAGGACCAGGCCCACGCCGCCGGCGTCGGGGTCCGTGTCCGTGGCGGCCGCGCGGGCGGCCTGGGAACCGACGTAGAGCGCGCGGGCGAGGGTGGCGGGGCGGTAGAGCAGCTGGGACATCAGGGGGCCTCCTTGGCCTCGGGGTGCGGGGGGCCTCGTGCCCCCTGCGACGTGTCCAACCATACACATATAACGGCCGGCGCACAACACTATCCGCGAGCGCGGCGCGTGTGCGGTCAGTGGGAGCGGGTGGCGGCGTCGCGGGCGTCGTGGAGAGCCTGCGCGCGAGCCGTCTGCTGCCCCTGCTCGCGGGCCGCGCGGGCGGCCGCGGACTGCTGGGCCCGCTCGGTCTCTAGGGCCGCGCGCCGCTCCAGCAGAGCATGGGCGACGTCCTCGGCGGTGCCCTGCTGGCCGGCGTGCCACAGCACGCTCAGGGCCGGGACGCCGTCGACGTCGGGCAGGCTCGCCAGAGCGGAGTCGATCCGCTCGGGGGAGAACGGGTCCTCCCTCCCGACGCGGGCGGTGGGGGGCAGGGGGCCCGGGACGCGGTCAGGGCGGGGACGTGTCGCGGTCCACGGCAGCCGCCGGCAGCTCGATGCAGCCGGCAGCTCATCTCCGCGACACGTCCCCGCCCCGCCCTGGCCCGACCGCGAGCGCGGGGCGCACGGCCGGGCCGGGGGTGCGGTGGGGATCAGGGCAGGTAGAGGACGGCGGCGTCGTGTCGGGCGGCGAGTCCGGCGTGCTCGTCGGCCAGGTCGCGCGGGCGGGTGCGGTGGCGCGGGGGCGTGTAGAGCCGCCCGTGGGCCCAGTCGCCGATGCTCCAGTCCGTCAGGGTCGGCCGGCCGGGGACGGTGTAGAGGCGGGGGCTGGAGTTCAGGCGGGCGCGCGCGCCCAGCAGGGACGCGAGGGTGCCCGCGTGCGTGGGGACCGGAGAGGGGATCAGCTGGTCCGCCTGCGGCAGGGGGAACGGGCCCTCGGGGGCGCTGGCCCCGGCGGGGCTGGCGGTGCGATAGACGCGGGTGTGGGGGGAGCGGTAGAAGGGGCCGGTGCTGTCCGGGGCCTGCACCTCCATGAACAGGCATCCGGCGCGCGTGTCCAGGTGCACCGGGTAGGTGCCGGGCAGGCGGTTCGAGTGCAGCTCCTCGCTCAGGTTCAGGGCGTCCGGGAAGGACAGGGCCACCGGAGCCATGCCCTGCCCGTGGGTGACCGGCTCGCAGGGAGCGTAGGCGCGCGCCCACTCCCGGGGCCGAGAGACGGTGAGGCGGTAGCCGGCCTCGGTCAGCTCGAACCAGACGCGCCCGTTCACGCGGGCGTGGTCGCTGGCCCAGCCCAGCGGGGCCAGGGCCGCGTGGAGGGCCTGGCGCAGGGATCGGATCGTGGTGGTGGGGTTCTTGACGATGCTCACGGGAGCCTCCTTGGAAGGGGTGCCGGGGGCCTCATGCCCCCCGCGACGTGTCCAACCATACACATACACCGGCGCGCGCACAACACCATCCGCGAGCGCGGGCCGGCGCGCCCGTGGTGGTGTCGAGGGAAGGGCGGTGACGTGCCGCGATCCTCGGCTGCCGGCAGCAGCTCGATGCAGCCGGCTGCTCATCTCCACGACACGTCCCCCGGCGGCCGCGAGCGCGGGGGTCTCTCGCGCTCGCGGCCGCCGGGGGCTGGCGAGGTGGTCAGCGGCTCAGGCGCAGGCGGTCCACGTCGTGGCAGGCCTCCACGGCGGCGCGGTCGTCGGCGGCCCTCCTGGCCAGGGTGGCGTGCCCGGGGTGGGCGGTGTTCGCGCGGGCCAGGGCCTCGGAGTCGGTGGCGATGCGCTCCAGCAGGTCCCGCCGCTGGCAGCTCAGCCGGATGGCCTCCTCCAGGGCCGGGACCAGGTCGGGGTGCGGCTCGTCGCGGCGGGCCAGGCGCTTGTAGCGGGCGCGCGCGGCGGCGGCGGGGGCCGCGAGGGCGTGGGCCTGGCGGCGCTGGTCCTCCAGAGTGGCCACGGCCTGGCGGCGCCGGGCGCGGTCGTCGCAGTCCTCGCCCCACGGGTCGGGCTGGCACATCACGTCGCCGCACTCCGGGCAGGGCTCGAAGGCGGAGGGCAGGGAGTCGAGGTCGAGAAGGTGGTGCTCAGGCATCGGAGGTGCCTCCTTGGTCGGGGTGCCGGGGGCCTCATGCCCCCCGCTACGTGTCCAACCATACACACACAATGGCAAAAATACAACACCACCCGCGAGCGCAGGTCCACGCGCCCGTGGTCGTGACGCGGAGGGGGCGGGGACGTGGCGCGGTCCCCGGGAGCCGGCAGCAGCTCGATGCAGCCGGCAGCTCATCTCCACGACACGTCCCCGGGATGCCGCGAGCGCGGGAGCCCCCCGCGCTCGCGGCCTGCCGGTCAGGCGGCGGGCAGGGCGGCCAGGCTGTCGCGGTCGGCCAGGGCGGCGGCCTCGCGGGCGGCCGGAGCGTAGCCGTCCATCGGGGCGACGTAGGCGCGTCCGTGCGCCCAGGCGCCGATGCTCCAGCCGATCAGGTCCAGTGCGCTGGGCACGCCGTGGATCCGCTGGCGCAGGTAGCGGGTGCCGTGGAGGCGGCCGCCGCCGCTCAGCACGTCCATCAGCAGCCCGGGCAGGCCCAGGGTCGCGGGCAGGGCGGGCAGCTCGACGCCGGGGCCGGGGGCCTGGGGGATGGCGGGAGTGGGCACGCCGGGGGCGGCGAGGTTGGCGAACGTCCAGCGCTCGCGGCCGCCGACGACGTCGACGTGGACGCGGTCGGCGGTGGCGGTGACGTTGACCGGGGTCTCGGGCAGGGGGAGCGCGTCCAGGTGGCGCATCAGCTGGGAGACGTCCAGGACGCACAGCACCACCGGCGGCAGGCCCGCGAGCGCGGCGGGGGCCGGGCGGTCGGAGTCGGCGTAGGCGCAGGCGTAGGCGTCCTCGTGGGTGCTGATCACGCGCAGGGCGTTCTCCGGGAGCACCTCCAGGTGGACGGGGCCGCGGTTGGGGGAGACGCGGGCGGCGAGGGAGCCGGCGCGCAGGGCTGCGCGCAGGGAGCCGGCGGAATAGATGTGCTTGGACATGGGGGCCTCCTTGGCCGTCGGGGTGCCGGGGGCCTCATGCCCCCTGCGACGTGTTCAACCATACACATACACCGGCGCGTGCACAACACCGTCCGCGAGCGCGGGCCGGCGCGCCCGTGGTGGTGTCGAGGGAAGGGCGGGGACGTGTCGCGGTCCTCGGGAGCCGGCAGCAGCTCGATGCAGCCGGCAGCTCATCTCCGCGACACGTCCCCACGCGGCAGCGGGCGCGGGACCCGCCCGCGCTTGCGGCCAGGGGCGACGACGGGGCGGCGCGTGCGCGCCGCCCCCGTCGTGCTCAGTCGCCGTACACCTCGGCGGCGGGCATGCAGTAGGGGCCGCCGTCTCCGTGCCACTGGTCGGAGAGGGTGTAGACGGTGCGCCCGCGCATGCCGTTGTGGGCCACCGAGTAGGTCCCACGGCTGGGGTCGATCGCGGTCACGGTCCCGTCGGCGTAGCTGATGCAGTGGCCCAGCTGGATGCGGTCGACGATGACCACCTCCTGGCCGATGTGCACGTTCTGGGAGGTGCAGATGGTGGTCTGGTCGGTGTCCATGTCGGGCCTCCTGGCCGCTCGGGGTGCCGGGGGCCTCATGCCCCCCGCTACGTGTATAACCATACACGCGCGGGGCCGAGCGGTCAACAGCGATTTATACAGCGCCCGCCCACGCGTGGGCCGGGCTACGCTGGCGGGCGTGCACCGTCGGGGCACCGTCTCCACGGGCGCCGGGGGGCCAGCGTTACGCGCTGGCCCCCGGTCACGCTCAGCGGCCCTCAGCGGCCCGCGTGTGCTTGCCCCAGGCCCACGCCGGGTCGGTGGCCACGACGGCCACGGGCGTGGCCCGCGTCATCCGGCGCACGGCGCGCACGTGAGGGTGGTGCGGGGCGCATCGCTCGGCGAGGTTCAGGCGGCCATCGGCCACCGCTCCTGCGCCTCGGATCCAGGCCACGTAGGCCAGCACCGCCAGCGCCCCGGCGCAGGCGTGGCCCGGACCGAGGGCCACGGCGGCGTTGAGCACCGTCTCGGCCTCCACGCTCGCCTTCCAGCGCAGACCGTGCGGGAACTCGCCCCGGGCGAAGTCCACCGCCTCCAGCCGGATCGGGGCCGTGCAGGCCACCAGCGCCGCGATCAGATACTCCGGGTCACGGTGGTTCAGGGTGGCCAGCACGACGGCGGCGGCCCCGGCGTCGTTCTGATCCTTCAGCAGGCGGTTGATGCCCTCGATCAGCGCCGGAGCGTCCGCGTGCATGTCCGTCAGCGTGGCCGCGTGAGCCGCCACGGCCTCCGTCAGGGCGTCCGACTCGCTCGGGGTGGCGGTGGGGTACTCGGACCGCGCACCGTCGAGCAGGGCCAGGTGCAGGCCCAGCGTGGAGGTGCCCGGGGCGTAGGCCACGGCCTCGCCCGTGCCCAGGTTGGTGCACATGCGCCCGTCCACGTGGATCAGCCCCTCCACGCTCAGACCGTGGCCGGTCAGGATGGACTCCAGCTCGAGCCAGCGCAGGGCGCGGTCCTCCGGGCCGTAGCCGATCAGGAAGACGCGCGTGCAGTTGGCGCGGCGCATGCTGGCGGCGATCACTCCGGCCATGGTGGCGGGGGCGGCGACATCGTCAAGGCGCATCACCGGCCCCAGCCGCGAGCCCTTCAGGCCGATGGCCACCACGGAATCCGCGGGGGTGGACGGCAGGGCGGCGGCGGCGTAGTCGGTCAGATCAAGCGGGGTGCGGGCGGTCAGAGCATCCATCGTGTCCTCCTAGAGGGGTGCGGGGGGCCTGGTGCCTCCTGCTGAGTCAAACCATACACAATAAAAGCCGGGACTGCAACGTTGAGTATGACGGCGATATGGCGAACGTATGGCATGGCCCTGCCCCGCCGCGAGGCGGGGCAGGGAGTCGGAATCAGCGAGGATCGGAGGCCGGAGCGCGCCAGGCCGAGCGCGCGGCACGTGTTGTGCCGAGCACCAGGCGCGCGGTGACACGCGCGGCGGTGGTGAGCATCAGGGCGAGCACCAGCGCACACCACAGGGCGAAGGCGATCAGGGCCGGCGTGGACAGCGCGGGCACGTACACCGGTGCCAGCCCCCCGAACGCGGCGACGAAGATCAGGACGGAGCCGACGCACAAGGCGTGCCGGGCGATGAGCGCGCAGCGGTCGAGTCGGGCCGTCAGGGTGGCACGGGTGGTGGGGCGACGGGTGCCAGCACGTTTCACGGTGTCCTCCTTGAGGGGTGCAGGGGGCCGGGTGCCTCCCGCTGAGTCAAACCATACACGCTTTGTGGTGTGGACGCAATCGGTTGTGTGGTGTTGCTTGTGGTGGGGGTGTGGTGGTGTGCTGGCGGTGTTATGGCATGGGCGGGGGTGGGGGCTGCGCCGCCCGCTCGGCCCGCCCGGCCCCTCCGCCGCCCCGCCGGCCCCGGCCCGCCCGGTCCCCGGCCCCCTGGCCCGGTGTGTGGGCGTCTGAGGGCCGTTCGGGGTGCGGGTGGGCTTGTGGGGGTGCAGGGGTGAGAACGGGGCGCAGGCGGGCGCACAGCGGCCCGTGGTGCGCCCAGCTGACCCCCTCCCGTCCTCGGCCCACCGTTCGGGAACCCTCCCGGCGGCGCGTCAGCGCCCGCCGTGCCCCACCTACCGGGGGGCACCCAACGCGCGGGGCACCCAACCGGCGCGCGGAGCGCGCCAGGCGAGCGGAGCGAGCCGGCCCCGCGCCAGCGGGGCGAGGGCCCGGCAGGGCCCGCCGGAGGCGGCCGCGTGAGCGGCCCGCCGGCGGGCCGCTCACGCGGCCGCCTCCGGCGGGCCCTGCCGGGCCCTCGCCCCGCTGGCGCGGGGCCGGCTCGCTCCGCTCGCCTGGCGCGCTCCGCGCGCCGGTTGGGTGCCCCGCGCGTTGGGTGCCCAACGGTAGGTGAGGCACGGCGGGCGCTGACGCGCCGCCGGGAGGGTTCCCGAACGGTGGCCGAGGACGGGAGGGGGTCAGCTGGGCGCACCACGGGCCGCTGTGCGCCCGCCTGCGCCCCGTTCCCACCCCTACACCCCCACAAGCCCACCCGCACCCCGAACGGCCCTCAGACGCCCCCACACCGAGCCAGGGGGCCCGAGGGGCGGCGGGCCAGGGGGCCGGCGGGCCGGGCCGGGGGCCGGCACCCCGCGCAGCCCCCCACCCCCGCCCATGCCATAACACCACCAGCACGCCACCACACAACCGATTGCGTCCACACCACAATGGGTGTATGGTTTGACTCAGCGGGAGGCAACCGGCCCCCTGCACCCCTAGCCTTGGAGGCTCTCATGCTCACGTTCAACGCCCGCCAGCTGCTCCGCGGTCTCGATGTCGCTTCCTACCCCGCCCGCCTCGCCGACGAGCCGGTCGGGGCTCGCCTGACCACGGTCCCTCTGGAGGTGACCGACCAGGGCCTGATCGCCTACAGCACGGACCGCTACCAGCTCGCCCGCACGCTGACCGAGTACGCCCTGGAGGCGCCCGCGCACGGCGCGGGCCTGCCGCCGGTGCGCCTGCACCGCTCGGGCCTGAAGGTTCTGCTCCCGGTGCTCCGCGCCGCGAAGAAGGACGGCACGGTGGAGCTGACGGCCGACAAGGACACCGTCACGTTCACCGTCCACGCGGCGAACGGGCAGGTGCAGACGGTGCCGCTGAAGAACTACGCGGACGCGGACGAGTATCCGAAGATCGCTTCCCTGTTCCGCCTGCACACCCAGCCGCGGGGCGCGCTCGAGGAGGGCACGTTCACGGTCAATCCGAAGTACGTCAAGGCGCTGGCCGACGTGACGGCGCGGTACACCAGCGACGGTGAGGTGCTCACGTTCGACCCGGACACCAACCACTCGGGCAAGCCCGTCGCGTGGGTCCACGGCCAGTGGGCGCACGGCATTCTGATGCCGATCCGTCGGGATCAGCTCCCCACGATCGACGCCGAGTACGAGGGCGTGGGACGTCTGTTCCGCGCCGTGCCGCTGATGCAGTCCCCGGAGTCCGCCAGCGTGCGGGAGGGCTCCGCCGTGGAGCGGGCCAGCACCCGCGGAACCGCCGAGGCTCCGGCCACGGCCTGATTCCCTCTCCCTCTCGGCGGGGTCGTCGAACTGCTGCGGCCCCGCCGCTGACCGCCCGGGCCGCGAGCGCCCACACCCCCCGGTGGCCCCGCCCGCACGATGCGGGCGGGGCCGTCCGCCCGCGGCGGCTGCCGCTGTCTCTGCGGCACCGCGAGCTCGCAGCGCGGCGCCGGCAGCTGGCTGCCCCTCCACGACACGTCCCCCGCCGGTCGCCGGCCCAGACATCGCCCCCACGGCGGGGCCCTGTCGTGCCGCCGTCTCCGCGCCCTCCCCCCTTGCTGAGCTTCCAGCCGTCGGCGGCCCCACGCGCTCTCGGCTGCTGGCCGTGAGGGCCCCGCTGCGGACCGTGTCGGGGAGATGGCCCGGGCCCGCGGCTCCAGCTGCCGCGGCGGCCGGCAGCTCGAGCTGGCGCGGCCGGCAGCGTCCTTCCGCGACACGTCCCCGCCCGGCCCGCCACCCCGAGCACGCCCGCCGCGGCCGCGCACCGGCCGCACCCCGTGCCACCAGCCCCCACGCATCGCTTCCAGACCCCGCGGCGTGCCGGGGACATGCCCCGGATGCCCAGCTCCAGCAGCCGCGGCGGCCGGCAGCTCGAGCTCGCGGAGCCGGCAGCGTCCCTCCGCGACACGTCCCCGCCCTCCACACTCGCTCGCCACTGATGGCCGTGGGCACTGGGTCGCTCTCCCAGGTGCCAGTGGTGGTGTTCAGTAGACGCTAACCAACTGCCCTTCTTGGCCTACTCTTCCCGGATTCGTGCGGGTTCTCAGAGGTGCATTCACTAAACACCTTCTGATTTGCTTTTCTGTCCCTCCTTTGCTATACTTGAAAGGCTGGGGAACTCCCGGTGCGCCCCGCGGAACTCGCCGCGCGGGTGCCTCACAAAGAGAGGAAACGAAGCATGACCCATGGCAGAGTACGAAGCCGCTGCAGCGGCCTGACACGTGCACATCACACCCGCTACGAGACAGGGAGAGGCTCCTGTAAGGATCCGTTAGGCACGCACCGTCCGTCCACCTTGAGCAGGTGGATCAGACGCATCACGCAAAACCCAATGCTCATATTCATTTTCTTTCTTGCCAACCGCATGGTCGCAGTCACCGACACTGTCGAGGCCGCCGAGAAGGTCGCCGAGTGGCTTCATGCAGTCCCCTGGGAGGCGATAGCCTCCCTCGCATCCGATCTCTTACCCCACATCGTGGAACTACTGATTTGGATATTTCTACTCCTTTGATTAGGAGAAAATGCAAAGTTGAGCCCCTCTGGAGGATCTTCCTTCAGGGGGGCTCTTGCATGCCCGCCCGCCATGGCGACCCTGGATCGCCAGGATCCCGAGTACCTCTACGTGGCCATGGGTCCGCGTGAGACCGCCGCCGGCGCGCTGGCCGTGCTGGCCTACGTGTCCTGGCTCCGGGGCCAGGGGACCCAGTCCGACGAGCGCCTGGCGCTCGCCAAGGCGTGCGTCCCGTGCCACGCACACGTGCGCGCCGTGTCCGCCATGATCCGCGCCACTTCGGTGGCCGTGGTCGCCGCCGACCTCGACCTGTCCTGGAAGCCCGTCAAGGGATGACCGAACCGGCCCGGGGGCCGCTCACCGGCAGCCCCCCTGTCGCGGACTCGACCGCGCAGCCGGCAGCTCCAGGTGCAGCTGCCGGCTGCGGATCTCCGCGGCACGTCCCCGCCCTGACCGCGACCCCTGGAAGGCACCCCATGCCCGAGATGATCCACTTCCCCACCGATCCGTCTGACCCCGTCGAGGTGCTCGACATCCAGAGCCCCGAGGACCTCTCGGCGTTCTTCTGCGACCGCTTCGAGGCCGTCCACGGCCAGGGATGGACCGCGTACACCTGCGACGACCAGGCCTCTGCCCCCAACCCCCGCGCGGCGGCGTTCCTCGTCGCCCACGCCGCGAACGGGCGGACGGACTGGAGCACGTCCCTGCGGGGGCCGGTGCTGGCGGCCTTCCGCCCTGCGCTCACCGCCGCCCCCCTGCCCAGCACGTCCGCCCCCTGGACGGGGGCTGCGCCAGCTCCACGGCACCCCCACCGGCGCCGGCAGCCGCAGCTGCAGCCGGCCCTCGGCGACACGTCCCCGCCCTGCCCGCAGCTCTACGGCCTCCCCATCGGCCTACCAAGGGATGATGACCGCATGCGCACCTTCCTCACGGCGGCCAGCACATCCGAGCCAGTTGCCAGCACCCCCGCAGCAGATCCAGCCAACTTCTGGCTGGGCCTCATCGCCGCGGCGGGAATCTTCGCTCTGGCCAACTTCCCGGCCTGGGATCGCATCGTGGAAGCCGGCAAGATCGACAAGGAGAAGGGCTCCATGGCGAGACTCCTCTTCCTCACGTTTGGGATCCTCGCCCCTTTCGCATTGCTGGTTCGGAGCCTCGGTGCTCTTGGAGAGAACCCGGTTCGGACTCCGGGGGAACTTGAGAAGGTCGTGCTTCTCCTCGTCTTCGGCGCAGTCATCGTCGTGCGTGCCTCAATCAGCCAGGCCCCGGCTGCGGAAGCGACCACGAACCCCACCGCCACAGTTGCCGACCAGGACCCCGCGCCGCAGAGCAAGCGCACGCGGGTGACGATGCGGGACACCGCATTGGCGGGGCTCGTGGTTGGTGCGTTCATCCGGGAACGCCTCCGGCGGTGAGCCGCCCGCCGGCCCCCGGGACGCCACCGCACTCACGCTCCATGTCGCCAACTCGAGTCGCGTTTCCCCGCGGCCGAGCTCAGCCGGCGCCGCGGTTGGCTGCTGCAGCTGGCTCTCGGCGACACGTCCCCGCCCTGCCCGCGCTCGCGGGTTGGACACCACCCCATCGTGAGTGTATGGTTTGACACAGCGGGAGGCATTCGGCCACCTGCACCCCTACCGGAGGAGGCAGCTCATGGAGCAGCAGACCACCACCCCCACCTACGCCGACGGCTACAAGGCCGGGTACCAGGACGCCAAGGCCTTCTACACCCGCCGCGACAACCACGCGCGCACCGTAGCCCGCCACTGGCGCGCCGTCGCCGACCACCCCAAGGGCGCCCGCTCCATCGAGGTGCTGACCATGCTCTTCCCCGAGCTGGTCCGCACCCTGGACGCCATGGCCGCTCACGAGCTGGATCACCCCCAGCCCTGAGCCGCCACCTCCCCCGACGGGCGCGGACCGCACGGTCCGCGCCCGTCGGCGTCCCCGGCCCGCTCTCGCGGATCGGGGGCCTGAGATCCTGGCGCACGCCGGCGGGGCGACGTCGCCCGCCCTCGGCGGCACGCGGCCCCCGGGCCCTCAGCCGAAGACGCCGCCGAAGGCCATGGCGGTGGCGCTCTCCACCACCCCCGTGACGGCGGACCCCAGGGCCGCGCTCCCCACGTTGGCGGCGAGACGACGCAGGCGACCGGCTCCCTCAGCCACAGGGCCGACGGCGGGCTGGTCTTCCTGGAGCGCCTGCTGGAGTTCGTCGATGGCCTCGGTCAGCTCCTCCTCCCCCTCCTTCTCCGCCATCACACGCAGGTCTGCAAGCGCGCGAGAGAGGTCTTCGACCGTGCCCTGAGCATGGGCGCCCTCGCCGACAGCCACAGGGCCAGACGGCGCGTGGAGGTGGGTGATGTACTGCGCGCCCAGGCGGTCGCTCAGGGCAGCATCGACCGCGGCGCGGCTGGGCAACTCACCGAGGGGGGTGTCGGCGGTGAGGTCGGCGACGAGCTCGACCAGGCTGGTGCGGATCCCGTCAACGATGCCGGCGAGCGTCGCGCCCGGCACGGAGTAGGCCAACTCATGGGCCTCCTGACCGAAGGGCAGGGTGCTGTTGAGGATCTGCAGGGCTGCGCTCAGCCTTCCGCTGCCGAACTGGACAGCCTCCTGGGTGGCCATTTGCTCAAGCTCTGCCAGCGGGGACCGCAGGGTCAGCTGTTCAGGGACGATCTCCCGAGCCTCGGCAGGCAAGTTGAGCCAAGACCACGACTGCCCACTCACCACGTTGTACCCGCTGACGTAGGAGATGGTCATCCCCGCGTGGATACTCCGGTACGCGGGCACCTCGGCCCCGTCGGGGTAGCCCTTGAGCTCGAACCGGGCCCACTCCCGCAGCCCCTGCGAGCCGGTCTCCGCGCCGAGCAGCAGGCACTTGCGCAGGAGGCCGGACAACGGCTCCGCCTCGTCGATGACGAGTTCTCGGAGGTCGGTGAGCAGTGAACTGGCCATGGTGTCCTTCCGCGGATCCGGTGGGGTGCTGATCGTATCCATCCCCCGGCTGAACAGGCCTCGCTCTCCCCCGCCCCGCGCGGCTCCGCGCCGGCCCCGCAGCCGTGCCGGGGACATGCCCCCGGACCTCCAGCTCCCGCAGCCGCGGCAGCCCGGCCGGCCGTGCTGAAGCAGCCGGCCGCCCATCTCCACGACACGTCCCCGCCCGCGAGCGCGGCCAGCGCCTCTGGCGCCGACGCTGCGACCATGGGTGGCCCTGGCGGTGTTGCCCCCGTGTGCGCGACCCCCGGCTCCGCAGGTGTCTTGCCGGCCCGGGGCTGGAGCGTTGGCGCATGAGACGACGGCGGCCCCCCTCCAGTGAGGGGGGCCGCCGTGGCGGGGAGGTCAGCAGAGGTTTGCCTGGCAGTCGGGGCAGATCTGGGAGATGATCCGCTCCCGCTCCACCTTGGTGCGGTGGGGCAGGACCTCGTGGACGGGCTGGCCGGCGTCCAGGGCGTCCGCCTCGTCCTGGGTGATGGAGACGTAGTCGGCCTTGCCGCAGAGGGAGCAGAGGCAGTCGATGTCGGCGCTGTCCGGGCCGTAGACGTTGTAGATGCGGTGGGCGATGCGTCCCATGGGGCGCTCCTTCGGTGAGGGGTGCAGGCCCCCTGATGCGGCCCGCTACGTGTCTAACCATACACGTCCCCCGCCTACCGCACAAGCGTCTTTCGCGGTCGGTTCAGCAGCAGCTCATGCTGCATCTCCGCGACACGTCCCCGTCCGGCCCGCGGGCCCAAGCTGCGACCGCGAGCTCATCCGCACGCGATCGCCGAGGCCGGTCATGCCGGCTCGGCCGCGGCCTCCTTGGCTGCGGAGCTGCCCGCGATGAGCTGCGCGATGAGCTCGGCGTCACCGGGGGAGCTGGCGGCCGGCGCCTGCGGCTGCTCCAGCAGCTGCTCGACCCAGTCCGGCGTCTGGTCATGACGCTGGGCGAGCACGTAGGGCCCGCGGAGCAGGGCAGGCAGGTTGTAGGCCCACACGACCGGGTCCTGGGCGTAGGTGGCGCGCCGGCGCTCGCCGCGGCCGAGGTCGTCGACGGTGGGGGTGGGCAGCTCGAGGTCGAGGTGCCCCTCGGGGTCATGGATCTGGACGTCCTCCCCGTCAACGTGCACGTATCCGACGTGCCGCTGGAGGCCGGAGGGGCCGTCCAGGTGGTGGATGGTGATGGTGAACATCAGATCTCCTTATGTTGATCTTGTATCAGTTTATCAGCGCTCGTAGAGATTCGACAGGCTCAGGATCCGGCCCTTGCTCTGCATCAGGCGTGCCCGCCGGCGCACCTCGTGGAAGCGGCCTTCCTCGATCGTGCCGCGCAGGCCCAGGCCGTCTTCGGAGTCCAGGAAGCGGGCCAGGATGGCCTTCTCCTCCCGAGTGGTCGCGCGGGCCTGCGGGTGCTGGGAGCGCGCGGCGACGAACATCGAGGCGTTCACGCCGCCGACGCCGTCGGTGAAGGCGAATCCGTTGTCGATCGCCGAGAGGCCGCGGCGATCCATCAGGACGTTGCTGCCGTGGCGGTCGACCTGCCCGATCAGGCAGTCGAAGAAGGCCAGATCACTGGCCTGATCGGAGTGGTGCGCCGCCATTTGCATCACGTTCGCCTCTGCCCGCATCGGCCCCCCGGGGACTCCATAGGAGATGGAGCCCCACTGGCCGTCGTACTTGACCAGGGCCACCGGAGGCACCAAAGCCGCGTACTTCGGGCCCAGCGCCTGGGCGAACTGCGAGGCCGCGGCCTCATGGGTGGGCTGGAGCCGGCCGTCGTGGCCATAGGCCTCGGCGGTGTCCATGTCCAGCTCGTCGTAGGGCTTGAAGTAGCCGCACGCGCCGTCGTCCCACACCAGACGCTTGATGTCGTTGACGCCCCTGCCCGCGACCGGCGCGCCCTCACGCGCCGAGTCCATCCGCATCAGCTGCCGCTCTTCGGCGGTGCGCCCCTGCCGCTCCACCAGCAACGCCACGCGCGCAGCCTCTTCCTCGCCGCACTGGTACTCCCACTCCGACCACTCAGGTCCGCGAGCGCCCGTCGAGGCTGAGCCGGGAGCCGGGGTCGGGGTGCGGTGGTCGCGGCCAGCGCCTGCGCCTGCGCCGCCGCCCGCACCGGCGACCGCGACGCCGCCGCCGGCTCCGCCGCCACCGGCCACTCCGGCGCCGCCAGCGCCCCCACCGCCGCCGACGCCTCCTGCTCCGCCGGCAGCTGCGGCGGCCGACGCTCCCCCGCGGGCCGGGGCACGGCGGGCTGGGGCCTTGGGGTCGTTGCGCAGCTCGGTCTTGGCCGCCTCCCATCCCTTCTTGGCCGGGCCCGCGGCGCGGGCGAAGACGCTTTCCGGAGCGCCGGCCTGACCGGCCCACTCCTTGATCTCGTTGACGGGCTTGCGCTGCCTCTTCAGCTCGGCCAGCTCGTCAGCCTTGCCCTCGGCCTTGGCCCACCGGGCGATCTGCTGTCCGATCGCCCGGTTCTCCCGTCGACGCTTCAGCGCGGCCTCCCGTGCCGTTGCGTTCGGGGGGCATCGACGTCCGTGGGGACACCCCGCCTCGCCCTGAGCCCTGCACATGCCAACCTCCTGGTCCGATCCATCCGCCCTGCACGGGCGCCTTCACTGACCACAAGGCCGGGCTCTCCGCGACATGTCCCTAGCTGCTGACGAGTCCGTCAGGTCAGTCGTCCAGGCCGCGGGCCCGGCGTCTGGCGGACCGATAGGCGGCGATCATGACGATGGCCACTAGCACGGCGGCGGCCCCCAAGACGAGGGGGAGGCTGACGCCGACGCCGGTGTCTGCGAGCTCGAAGGCGGCCTGGTCTGCGGGGACGAGCAGGCCGATCTCCAGCAGGCTCTGGCGCACGGAGTTCATGGCGCTGGCGGCCCAGGCGGTGAAGGCGCCGGTGCCCAGGAAGAACATGCCGGCCAGGGTGATCCAGATGATGTCGGTGCCGTCGCTGGTGCCGTTGGTGTTCGCGCTCATCTCAGTTCTCCTCGTGTTCGATGTGGCGGGTGGGCAGCATCTCGGTGGCGGCCACGGAGATGCCGCCGGCCTCCCCGGTGTCGCGCTCGATGTACTCCAGGTAGATCCCGGCCTCGTCCTCCTGGGGGTCCTCGGCGAGCACCGCCCAGGTCTCGGCGTCGGGGTCGATCTGGATCAGGTCGCCGGCCTGCAACTCCTCGGCCGGAGACTCGACGGGCTCGCCGTAGCCCTCGAAGAGGTCCTGTTCGTCGTCGGGCACGTAGGGCATGTGCTTGCGCTCGGCGATCACGGGGCGGCTGGGGTCGGCCAGCACAGCCGGAGAGGGGCGCCCGGTCGGGCGTTCCTCGACCGCGGCAGTGGCGGGAGCAGTGTTCAGGGACTGCAAGGCCGCGAGCGCGCCGGCCGGGACGGCCGACCGGGCGGCGGGCGCGGTGGCCGGCTGCACCTGGGGCTGGTCGGGGGCCTCGTAGACGCGGGCGTCCATGTAGTCGGCGTAGCTGGTGGGGTTCTCGTTGCCGTCCAGGTCCACCGTGACCGGCTCGAGGATCTCCACCAGCATCTTCTTGTGCACGACTTCGCGGGGGCGCACCGTGGCGACGCGCTGGGGGTCGTAGTCGTCGGATCCCGGGTCGGGGTTGGGGGCGTAGATGGTCTGGATCATGACGGGCACGCCGGCGGAGTTCAGGGCCATGCCGCGGCCCTTGATGTGCCGGGGGATGGTGGTGCCGACCACGTAGGAGTCCCACATCATCTTGGCGCCGTCGGGGCTGAGGCGGGACATGGCCACGCGCATGCCGAGGTTGTCGCGGAACTCACCGGAGATGAAGCGGGTGTCCGCGCGCTGGAGGCCGATGAGCATGTGGATCTTCGCCGAGCGGCCCAGGCGGCCGATGTTGCCCAGGCGCTTGAGCACCGCGGACTTGGAGGATCCGCCCTTGGGCTTGACCTCGGCCCACCAGTCGTCGGCGGCCTCGAGCAGCGTGGTGGCCTCGTCGACGATCAGGGCCACGGGCTCGAAGTCGGCGGAGGTCGCCTTGCCGGCCTCGATCAGCGCGTAGCGCTCGTTCATCAGGTCGTGGGCGTCCTCGATCAGCTTCACCTGGTGCTCGATGCGCGAGGCCAGCCGTTCCACGTTCGGCCAGTCCCGCAGGCCGATGAACTCGATCCGCTTGCCGTCGATCACCCAGACCTTCCAGCCGGCCTGGGTCAGGCGCTGGACGACGTTCTGCTCCACGACGGTCTTGCCCGAGCCGGTGGTGCCGACCACCACCATGTGGGGCTGCTTGCGGGGGTGCCAGGAGAGCTGCTCGCCGTCCTCGTCCACACCCAGGGGGATCTGGAAATCTCGGTAGTCGGCGTGGGTGCGCACCAGCGGGGAGTGCTCCGGCGGGGGCAGGACCAGGGAGGGCATCGGCTCGCGGGCGGAGAACACGACGGTGTCCTCGACCAGGTTCCACTCCGGGACCCAGTCTCCGGGCACGCGGGTGGCCAGGACCCGCTCCACGCGCAGCCGCTTGGAGGCCATGGCCATGTTGCTGCCCTGCTCGTGGGCGACCTCGATGCGGGTCGCGTCGCCGTCGTCGTTGAGCTCGACCTTCACGCGGGCGGACTCGCCCAGCAGGTCCCGCACCACCCGGGATGCGCGGTCCACGGTCGGGTCGGTCTTCTCCACCTGCTCGGCCCCCACGGCACCGAGCACCACGCGTCGCTTGCGCGGCAGGTGGGCCTCCACCTTGTACTTGGCCCCGAGGCTGACCGAGGCGACCTCGGCCAGGGACTTCAGCCACTCCGGGTCCGGCACCACCCTCGCGTGGTAGGTCAGCTGCACCTGCTGGGGCAGGCCGATGAACCCCCCACGCCAGCGGGAGAGCTTCACCGCGGCCCGGGACGGCCGCGGGCGGATCATCATCACCGGGCAGATCTGCTCGGTGAAGTGGTCGGCGATCTCCGCCCGCTGCCGCGCCCGCTCGGCCACCACCAGGGATGCCGTCGAGACGCCGGCACCACCGCCGGCCACCGCGTAGGCCAGGGCCGGGTCCGTGGCGGCGAACATGCCGGCGGCCAGCGCGCCGGCGGCGACCAGTCCCGATCCGATCCCGAAGAACTTCGCCGGCTGCGGCTGAGGGGCCAGCGCCCTGAGCCCCTCGTCGACCTCCTGATGCGCGCCGGCCTGCGCCGTGCCCACACCCATCTGCGGCTCCATGTCCACGCTCATCTGCGGCCTCACCCTCTGGCCCCGAGGACGGGGCCGACGACTCTCGTTCACTGCCCATAAGGCCCGACCGCGCCGCCGATGTCCCTTCCCCCGCCTCGCCGACGCACCCCACCCTCTGCGCCTCCCGGTACCCCCTGCCGTAAAAACTCAATCATGTGGAAGGCAGATCACCCCGGTACCCCCTTCCATGGACTTGACACGTCGGGTAGCCTCCTCAGCGAGACGGAGTCGAGAGGAGGAGGCTAACCCGAGCGAATCAGCCCATTCCAGAGGGCAATATCTCGCTTTTCTTTCTTCCCCGTCCTTCAGGATTTCCCGATGGGTGGAGGCGCTCGACTCCCGCTCTTCCCGCGGGCTTCCCGCTCGCGTTATGGCACCTGTCGAGATGCAGCGAAGATTTCAGAAACGCGCCAATTTGATTCATACGCCGATCAGGCCCTGAAGGGTTGACACCGGCTCCTCCTGCCCATCGCCTGACCAGCGCACGGGATCACGGTCGCTACGCTCGATCCATGCCCGTCCGTCTGCGCCCTGCCGTCCTCGACGACGCCGAGGCCCTCGCCGCCCTGGCACGGAGCCAACGCGAGCACCTTGCCCCGTGGGAGCCAGAACGCCCCGCCCGATGGTTCACCGAGGCCGGCCAGCGCGAGGCCCTTGAACAGGCGGAGCACGACCGTGCAGCGGACCGCTCCTACGCGTTCCTCATCACCGACGCGGCGGGCTCGATCTTCGGCCGTCTCACCCTGGCCAGCGTGGTCCGCGGGGCCGGGCAGTTCTGCTCGATCGGCTACTGGGTCGCGCTTGAGGCGACGGGCCGCGGCGTGGCGGCCGCCGCGGTCGGGCAGGCCCTGCAGATCGCCTTCGGCGAGCTCGGACTGCACCGCGTGCAGGCCGAGATCCTCCCCCATAACCACGCCTCCCGCCGCGTGCTGGAACACCACGGGTTCCAGCGGTACGGCCTGGCCCCGCAGTACCTGCGGATCGCCGGCCGCTGGCAGGACCACGAGCTCTGGCAGCTCCTCGCGCCGGCGGAGGGGCAGCAGTGACCCCTGACGACGCCGCCCGGGAAGGACTTCTCACCAACCGGGCCGCCTATGGCGCCCGCGCGGCCGAGTACACCAAGCAGCTCGGCACCATGGACGCCGTGGCCGAGGACGACAGGCTCCTGGTCGAAGCCTGGGCCGACCGGGTGGATGGGGTTCTGGCCGACGTCGGCTGTGGGCCGGCCCACTGGACCGCGCACCTGGCCTCGCTGGACCATGAGGTGACGGGCATCGAGCCGGTCGAAGAGTTCGTCACCCACGCACACCGAACCCACCCGGAGGTACGCGTGAAGCCGGGCTCGTTCCAGACCCTGCCCGTAGCCGCCTTCGACGGGATCCTGGGCTGGTACTCAATCATCCACACGCCGCCGGTGGAGATGCCTCTCCTCCTGGAGCGCGCACACCAGGCACTGCGCCCTGGCGGGTCACTGCCGCTGGGCTTCTTCGCGTCAGACCAGGTAGAGGCCTTCGATCACGCCGTCACCACGGCGTGGTACTGGCCGGTCGACGAGCTCGCGGGCGTGATGACCGCGGCGGGGTTCACCGTGGTCGACCGCGGCACACGGCAGGACCCGGGGGCCCGCCGGCACGGGTGGATCGAGGCTGTCGGGGACTGAGTCGTCTGGCGCTCTCCGCCCCAAATTTTCCAAGGAACCGTCCTTCACGAGTCGCGTGCGATCTTCACCGCGTCTGGACTGTCAGCCACCACTCCCCCTCGAGCGCCGCAAACGGCCGTTTGTGGCAGTCCGATGCTCCGCCACCACCCACGGGCACCTGCCCCCGGCTGAAACCGGGCAGAAACGTTCACGGGGCCGCTCTCGACAGCCCCCGGGACGCTCGGCGACAGACGGGGTCGAGGATCACGAGGCCGGAGTGAGACGGTCGCCCCCGTCCAGCCGCTCCCTGGCGGTGCGGCCCCGCCGCTCGACGGGGACGGTCCCCGTAGCGGCCCCCAGCCCCACGCAGGCACCCCCCACGTAGACCGTCTCCACCCCACCCGGACGCACGGCGTAGGTCTCATGCCAGATGCCGACCGCGTCCGGGTGCCGCCGGGACGCCCGGTTGAAGGCCCGCCAAGCCGGCAGATGCTCCTGATCCGCGTCGTGGGCGTAGGCGTAGAGGCCCTCCACACTGCGCCAGTACTGGACCACCCAGGGGCCCCTGGCGCCCAGCAGCGTGCTGGCCCCCAGGAAGCCGAGATCCGTCCCCCGCCCTGCGGTGGCGGCGTCCTTGGCGCGATGCAGCTCGGCAAGCATGCGCGGCATGGCGGCCGCCACGGGTGCCCACAGGTCGGGGCGGTGCGGCTTGCGGATCGTCATGCCGATGTGGAAGACGACGAGGCCCTGCGAGGTGTCCAAGGCGTGGGTGGTGGGCATGGTCATGGTGCCTCCTGGGTTCACGACGCCTGGCTGGCGGTACGCGGTGGCGGGGGCCGGGGAGCGCCCTGCCATTGATGGATAGTGCCACTATCCAATATGAGGCTGCGCAGTATCCAGGGCTAGGTGTTCCACTTCATGAGGTTGTTTACAGGAGGTCGAACAGGGTGGGCTCGTGCCCGAGGCCCTCGATCTAAGGAACGTCGAGCACCTTCGGCTGAGGCTGGACCCGGTACGACGTGATCGGAACCCGGCTGGCCGGTGGCTTGTTGCCCAGGCTGCTGTGCGGACGGTCATGGTTGTAGGTGTTCAGGAATGCCGCCAGCGCGGCGGTGCGCTCACCGTCGCTGGCGTAGGCGCGTACGTAGAGCCACTCTTCTGTCGAGATGCAGCGAAGATTTCACAAACGCGCAAATATGTTTCATACGACCACGAGCCACTTAGGTATTGACAGTTGAACCCTGTCCGGGTGCAGCTCGTGGTTCTCCAGTCAGCCCGTGTGCGACGCTGACGCCATGAACCAGCCCTCCATGGCCACCCTGTCTTCGGGAAAAATCACCCTGCGTGACGCCCGTCGCGGGACCACACGGGATGTGGAACTGGAGCCCTTCGAGATGGCCGTGCACCCCCTCCGTGACCGGAGCACCGGACGCCCGCTCACGCCTCTGACATGGTTCGAGACCATCAACCTCTGCAACGAGCTATCCAATGCTGAAGAGCTGCAGCCGGCCTACACGCATGCTGGGGACGGACGCTCCGTCACCTGGAACACGAGCGCTGACGGGTACCGATTGCCCACCGAGGCCGAGTGGGAGTACGCCTGCCGCGCCGGAACGACCTCGCCCACCTACGGGCCGCTTGAAGACATCGCCTGGACCAGCCTCGACCACCTTGAGGGCCCCCAGCCCGTCGGCATGAAGAAAGCCAACCCGCACGGTCTGCACGACATGCTCGGCAACATCTGGGAATGGTGCTGGGACTACGCCGATCCCGCCCGCTACGGCGACTACCGCAGTCTGCGCGGGGGTGGCTGGGCGGATGAACCCTGGAGCGTGCGCGCCTCAGTGCGCCGGGGCAGCGCCCCGGACGCCGTCCTGGAGGACGTGGGACTCCGCCTGGCCCGGGGTCTGGTCGGCAGCCCGGGACAAGCTCAGGGCTGGTCCCATGAGGCAGACAGGCAACGAGCCGCCATCTGCGGGCCGCTTCCCGTGGGGTGGACACCCTTGCGGGAGATCTTCGCCTGAGAAGGGAACCGCCCAGCCTCATTCGGCGGAACGGAGCCGATCCGTCGGCAACGACAACATCACCGTCGCGGTGAGATCCGGCGCCTTGGCCACCGCCCTGTCATCGAGCCGCGGCGCCACTGTGACGGCCTCTCGTGAGAACTCCTGGATGCCCACGGGCACCCATGCGTCACCCTCGGTGCGAAGCAGCCACTGTTCGCCCAACGCCTGCAAACCGACGGTGTCAAGCAGTTCTTCGGCCTCGGTCGACTCCATGGGTTCACCGCATCGCCGACGCAGGAGGTCGTAGGGGATGAAGAGGCCTTCGTCGGTCATCTCGATGTACCCGACGTGCTCGCGGTCATCAGCGCGGAGGTGATCTAAAACAGTGGTCACGGTGACAGCCTAGAGTTGTCGACTCGATACCCCAGCCTGCTCCCCGCCCCAGCACGGCAGGGGCGTCCGGCCAGGCTCCCTCACACACCGGATCCCGCCCCCTCTCCGAACGGTTCACGGCGAGTCGCGTGCAGTCTTTGCTGCATCTCGACAACCCCGAGGGTGACGACGTCCTCCACGGGATCGGCCCGGCCACTGACTGTCCCCGTGCTGCTGCGCCCGCGCGCCTTCACCAGGGTCACCGTCAGAGACCCCTGCCTGGGGTCTCCGGCACCGCGCTTCCCGAGCGTTGACCCCACTCACTGACGGGTCTGGGCGCGAGTCGGTTTCGTACCAGTCTTCGCTGCCTTCGTCGATGCGGCAAGGCAGTCCACGGTTCTGATGAGCCGAGGGGTCACTACTCTCCGACGCGCAGCGCCAGAACCCAGCGGATCGCCCCGCAGCATCGGTGCACCACAAGGCACACCTCGGACGCTCCAACCATTGTTTGCAGCACTTGCGCAATGCAGCTCACACGATCGCCTCCCTCCTTGCGGAATACCTGACATGGGTATACGTTTGACTAGTACACGTACCCGGTAGGGGTACTCCCGACGTACAACCCGACATACAAGGAGGACACCTGATGGCTTCGAACGATTACCAGGTGACGGGCATGACCTGCGGCCACTGCGAGATGTCGATCCGCGAGGAGGTCAGCGAGATCCCCGGCGTCCAGGACATCCAAGTCAGCGCGCAGACCGGCAAGCTCAACGTCACCGCCGAGGGCGAGATCGACGACGCCAAGGTCCTCGCGGCGGTCGAGGAGGCCGGCTACTCGGCGGTGCGCGTCTGATGAAGGCCGGAGGACGGCTCGCGCTCTACGGGGCCGGGTTGGTGGTGGCGTTCGGCGGGGCCTTCGGCCTCGCCGGCGCCGTCATTCCCGATAGCTTCGCAGCAGCATGGGCAGAAGGAAGCGGCGTGAACGCACACGGTGAAGGGCACGGCGACGCTGCGCAGGAAACCGCGGAGCCCGCTCTGAACGGGGTCTCCGCAAGCGCGGACGGCTTCGTGCTCTCTCCGGTCCAGGCCCCCACGGCCGCAGGCGAGGATGGAGACCTGAGCTTCCAGATCCTCGACGAGTCCGGCGAACCGGTGACCGAATACACCACCGCGCACGAGAAGGACCTGCACCTGATCGCCGTGCGCACCGACGGCGCCGGCTTCCAGCACGTGCACCCCGAACTCGACACGAGCACAGGCACCTGGTCGGTGCCGTGGACCTGGGACGAGGCGGGCACCTACCGCGTGTACGCCGACTTCACACCCGCGGGCGAGGAAGCCGAAGGCATCACTCTCACCCGCGCAATCGAGGTCGCGGGCGACTTCACCCCTGTCGAGACCGAGGCGCAGCCCACCGACGAGGTCGACGGATACACCGTCTCCCTCAACGGCGACCTCACTGCGGGCACCTCAAGCGAGCTCACCATCTCGGTCGAGCGTGACGGTCAGCCGGTGACCACGCTGGAGCCTTACCTGGGCGCGTTCGGCCACCTGGTGGCGCTGCGCGAGGGTGACCTCGCCTACCTGCACGTCCACGCCGAGGGCGACCAGCCCCAGGCCGGGGACACGGCCGGACCCGAGATCCGATTCGCAGCGGAGGCCCCGACCGCCGACCGTTACCTGCTCTACCTGGACTTCCAGGTCGACGGGCAGGTGCACACCGCCGAGTTCGTGATCGACGCCGAGCACGGTGACGGCACGAAGACAGACGATTCGCATTCCGACGGCCACTGACCCGCAGGGCCCGGCGTCGCACGAGAGCTGAGAAAGAAGGAAGAGGATGAGCACATCAGCGCCCCCAACGGGTGGGCCGGACATCGAGTTGGAGATCGGCGGGATGACCTGCGCCTCCTGCGCGAACCGGATCGAGAAGAAGCTGAACAAGCTCGATGGCGTCGCGGCCACCGTCAACTACGCCACTGAGAAGGCTAAGGTCACCGTGCCTGCCGGCTACGATCCGTCACTGCTGGTCGCCGAGGTCGAGAAGACCGGGTACACGGCCGCACTGCCCAAGCCCAAGGACACTACGGCGAACATGTCGGAGACCGAGGCCGGGGAGGAGGAAGACAGTGAGCTCACCTCGCTGCGGCATCGGCTGATCGGCGCGATCGTGCTCACTGTTCCCGTGATCGCGATGGCGATGATCCCCGCGCTGCAGTTCACGTATTGGCAGTGGGCCTCACTCGCCCTGGCCGCACCGGTGATCATCTGGGGAGCTTGGCCGTTCCACAAGGCGGCGTGGACGAACCTCAAGCACGGTGCGGCGACGATGGACACGCTCATCTCGATGGGTACCTCCGTCGCGCTGCTGTGGTCGCTCTATGCGCTCTTCCTCGGCACTGCCGGCACTCCCGGCATGACGCACCCCTTCGAGTTCACGATCGCTCCGTCGGATGGCGCGGCGAACATTTATCTCGAAGTCGGCGCGGGCGTGACGATGTTCATCCTCGCCGGCCGCTACTTCGAGAAGCGATCCAAGCGCCAGGCCGGGGCCGCGCTGCGCGCCCTCCTGGAGTTGGGCGCGAAGGAAGTCGCCGTACTCCGCGACGGCGTAGAGGTGAAGATCCCCACCTCTGAGCTGGCGGTCGGCGACGAGTTCATCGTCCGTCCAGGCGAGAAGATCGCCACCGACGGTCTCGTGACCTCCGGCTCCTCCGCGGTGGACGCCTCGATGCTCACCGGCGAGTCCGTGCCGGTCGAGGTCCGCGAGGGCGACTCGGTCACCGGTGCCACCGTCAACGCCGGCGGCCGCCTGGTCGTGCGGGCGACTCGTGTGGGTTCGGACACACAGCTCGCACAGATGGCGAAGCTCGTCGAGGACGCGCAGACCGGCAAGGCCGAGGTGCAGCGTCTGGCCGATCGTATCTCCGGCATCTTCGTGCCGATCGTCATCGTCGTCGCGTTCATCACCCTCGGCGCCTGGCTGGGAGGCGGGTTCCCCGTCGCCGCCGCGTTCACCGCAGCGGTCGCTGTGCTCGTCATCGCCTGCCCCTGCGCGCTGGGTCTGGCGACCCCGACCGCGTTGCTCGTCGGCACCGGGCGCGGTGCGCAGATGGGCGTCCTCATCAAGGGCCCGGAGGTGCTGGAGTCCACTCGCAAGGTCGACACCGTCGTGCTCGATAAGACCGGCACCGTCACCAGCGGCAAGATGACTCTGACCGACGTGATCACTGAGCCCGGTGTGGATCGTACGGAGCTGCTGCGTTTCGCCGGTGCACTGGAAGACTCTTCGGAGCATCCGATTGCGCAGGCGATCGCCAAGGGCGCGACCCAGGAAGTCGGCCAGCTGCCTACTCCAGAGGACTTCGCCAATGTCGAGGGCAAGGGCGTGCAGGGCATCGTCGAGGGGACCCCGGTCGTCGTCGGCCGCGAGTCTCTGCTGGCGGACTGGTCGCAGAAGCTCTCTCCGGAGGTCGCACAGGCGAAGGCCCAGGCCGAGGGCGAGGGCAAGACGGTCGTCGCGATCGGCTGGGACGGTGCTGCGCGCGGCATCCTCGTCGTCGCCGACACCGTCAAGCCCACGAGCGCCGAGGCGATCCGCGGGCTCAAGGAGATCGGCCTGACCCCGGTGCTGCTCACCGGTGACAACGAGGCCGTGGCCCGCCAGATCGCGTCCGAGGTCGGCATCGACGAGGTCATCGCCGAAGTGCTACCCAAGGACAAGGTCGACGTCGTCACTCGCCTCCAGGAAGAGGGCAAGATCGTCGCGATGGTCGGCGACGGCGTCAACGACGCCCCCGCGCTCGCGCAGGCTGATCTGGGCCTGGCGATGGGCACCGGCACGGACGTCGCGATCGAGGCCTCCGACATCACGCTCGTGCGCGGTGACCTGCGGGCCGCCGTCGACGCGATCCGCCTGTCCAGGAAGACCCTGTCGACGATCAAGACCAACCTGTTCTGGGCATTCGCCTACAACACCGCCGCGATCCCGGTCGCTGCGCTCGGCATGCTCAACCCCATGCTCGCAGGTGCGGCGATGGCGTTCTCCAGCGTCTTCGTCGTCGGCAACAGCCTCCGCCTGCGCGGGTTCACGAGCGTCGCCTCGAAGTGACGTACGAGAACCCACCCATCCACACGAATCCAATAACGAAGGAACACCAGAGAATGAGCAGCTGCTGCAGCACGAACGAGACCAACCCGGCCGTGGAGAACGGTGGACGCGAGAACCTTCTTGGCGGGGGCGCCGATGACATGACCACCTGCCCGGTCATGGTCGGCACCCCGGTCAGCAAGAAGACCGCCGAGGCCGCCGGCCTCTACCGCGACTTCGAGGATGAGCGCTACTACTTCTGCTGCGCTGGCTGTGGGCCCGCGTTCGATTCGGACCCAGCCAAGTACGCCGCCAACATGGCGTAATCCACCAGCGTGCGGGGTGCCGCGGCACCGCTGCGGCACCCCGCCACCTGATCGGAGCGAACCGACATGACCACTACGACTCCCACCACCGAAACCCACCTCGACACCTGCCCCGCAGGAGGCGACGGCGACGCGTCCGTCCACGGATACATCAGCGATAAGACGAAGTACCGCAATCGCCTGCGCCGCCTCGAAGGCCAAATCCGCGGCATCGATCGGATGGTCGACGAGGACCGCTACTGCATCGACATCCTCACCCAGATCTCCGCAGTCACCAGGGCACTCGAAAACGTCGCCCTCGGCCTGCTCGACGATCACCTCAAGCATTGCGTCCTCGACGCCGCACTCGCCGGCGGACCAGTCAGCGAGCAGAGGCTCGGCGAGGCGTCCGAGGCCATCGCCCGCCTCGTGCGCTCCTGACGCCGGCGCATCAGTTCGATCACGACCAGCATCCAGGAGTTCTTCTATGACCCCACAGCACGTCCTCATCCTCGGATCGGGAGCAGCCGGGGCCGCAGCCGCCCGCACTCTCGCCTCACGCGACGATGTCCGGGTGACGCTGGTGACCCGCACCGGGGAGACGCCCTATACGCGGATGCTCATCAAGGGAATCGCGTTCGGTCAGACACCGCCGGAGATGATCAAGCTCCCGCTGCCTCAGATCGAGGTCATCGCCGACACCGTGCTCAAAGTCGATACCTCGGCGAAGCAGGCCCAGCTGACCTCCGGCGCACAAGTCTCCTACGACGCGCTCATCGTCGCGACCGGGAGCATGCCCCGCTCCCTGCCCGCTGACGTGTTCGGCGGCGACGACGCCGGACAAGGGCGGGTCACCGCTCTTCACTCCGTGGAGGATGCCCTGGGCATCCGAAAGCTGCTGACCGGACTGGGGCGACCCGCGCGGGTAGCGATCTACGGCGGTGGAATCATCGCAGCCGAGACAGCCTCGTCTCTGCAAGCCGACGGACACATGGTCACGCTGGTCTCCCGCAGTTCAGTTCCCGGCGTCGGAGCGTTTGGGGCGCCCGTGGCTGAGCGCCTCGCCGCCGACCATGCCGCCAAGGTGCAGGCCCGATTCGGTCGCACTCTCCAGCATGTCGACGAAACAGAATCCGGTGTCACCATCACCCTCAACGACGGAAATCCCGTCGTGGCTGACTTCCTTCTCCTCGCGCTCGGCACGACGCCCGCAGCCCCGTCACCGTGGACGAACGGTATCGACGTCGACGATCACCTCCGCGCCGCGGCAGACCACGTCTACGCAGCCGGAGGCGTGGCCACGCACCACGACGAGGCACTGGACGCCTGGCGCATCGACCATTGGGAAGACGCCGCCGCACAGGGTGCGCATGCCGCGCAGGCCGCATTGCACGACCTCGGCATTAGCGACGATCCGGGCGCCTACCTGCCACGCAGCCCTTACATGGCAATGGTCTACGGTCAGATGATCTCCGGAGTCGGGTACACAGCCGGCGCAGACGCCCACCTGGAAGCCGGTGAGGAGTTCATCGTCCGCCACGAGACCGACGGCATCGTCGTCGGCGTCACTGGCATCGACGCAGTCGGCACCGTCTACCAGTGGGGGCAGCAGCTCCACGGCGTGCGGGCATAGGCAATGGCGGGAGACTGTATTAGGCAGATCCCACGGCGGGGCTTCGTGCTCTCGCTGGCAGCGACCATTCTCATGATGGCCGCTGCCAGCGCGCCGTCCTTGTTCTACCCCCAGATCGCCGAACGGCTCGGACTCATCCCCGTCGCCACCACACTCGTGTTCGCGGTCTACACCTTCACCCTCCTGGCCGCGCTGCTCTACCTCGGACCACTCTCCGACCACGTCGGCCGACGTCCGGTCGTGGCCGCCGGTTCTTTGGCGCTGGCGCTGAGCGTGGCCATGTTCTGGTTCGCCGGTAGCCTCGCGGCGCTCCTGGTCGCCCGAGCCTTGCAAGGGCTCGCAGCGGGGCTGCTGATCCCGGCGCTGTCGGCGATGATGATCGACTTCGAGTCCCCGTCACATCGGAACATCGCAGCCCTGTGGAACACGATCGGCCCGATGATTGGCCTTGGGGCCGGGGCTCTCGGTGCTGCACTTCTCCTCGATCTCACCTCCGAACCGACAACTGCCGTCTTCGGGTCGCTCGTGCTTGCCTTCCTCATCGTGGCAACGGTCGTGTGGAGCACACCGGAACTGGCCCCGAAGACCCAGATACGACGTGGCGACCTCCGTCCGCGGTTCACCGTGCCACCGCACCTACGCCGCATGTTCACCGCCGGAGTGCCCGTGATCATCGCCGGGTGGGCGACCAACGGGCTTTTCCTCGCGCTCGGAGCCGACCTCGTCGGCAGTGAGCTTGGGGGCTCCACGCACACCCAAGCTGGGATCGTCCTCTTCGCACTGGCGATCTCCGGAGTCACCGCCTCCTCCGTCCTACAGCGGCGTTCCGCCCGCACCATCAGCCTGTATGCGACCAGTGCCCTGGCGTTCGGCACCGCAGTGAGCATCGGCGCCCTCGCACTCGGTTCCTACCCAGCCTATGTCGCCTCGGTCGCGATCGTCGGTTCCGGGTTCGGCACAGCGTTCCTCGGGGTACTGCGCACACTCATGCCCCACACGGCATCGTCGGAACGCGCCGCCGTGATGGCTGTGATCTACACAGTTGCCTACCTGGCATTCGGCGTGCCCACCATCGTCGCCGGATTGCTCGTGCCGGTGCTCACCCTGTCGGGGACGATGACGATCCTCGGTGCGATCATCATCGCCCTCAGCCTCGTCGCCACCGTCCTGCGCCTGCGCATCCCGCACCCGGCCGCAGGCCCGGCAGAGACTGACGACTTCCCCGAGCCTCCCACCGGCTCTCACCGCCGATCCGCACCCGACCGAGAGGAGCAGCCATGACCTACGTGATCGCGCTTCCCTGCGTGGACGTCAAGGACCGCGCCTGCATCGACGAATGTCCTGTCGACTGCATCTACGAGGGCGAACGCTCGCTCTACATCCACCCCGACGAATGCGTCGACTGCGGAGCCTGCGAACCGGTCTGCCCCGTCGAGGCCATCTACTACGAAGACGACCTGCCCGACGAATGGTCTGACTACTCCAAGGCCAACGTCGAGTTCTTCGACGAGTTGGGTTCTCCCGGAGGAGCCGCGAAGACCGGACCGACGGGCTTCGACCATCCCCTCATCGCCGCATTGCCCATCCAACACGAGCAGACCCTCTGAGAAGGGGCTTCCGATTGATCCATACCGACACAACACACAAGCCTTGACTAGTACCCCCTAGGGGTATAGGGTAGGCATATTGATGAAAGGAAATGACATGCAGAGGAGACTGCGAACAGGACTGGCAGCGGGAGCCCTCGGAGTGGCGCTCGTGCTCGCCGGTTGCGCCAGCGGAGCAGACGACAACCAGCAGACCGACCCCTCGGCTACTGAGGAGCATCAGGGCCACGGCGGCAACAACGCAGAAAGCGGTGATGAAGAGATGGAGCACCCGATGGACGGCGGACCGGCACCCGAGGGTATCGCCGAAGCCAGTGAGCCCACCTACCCTGTCGGTACCGAGGTGCAGCTCACGGCCGACCACATGGAAGGCATGGAAGGGGCTACAGCAACGATTTCCGGCGCATTCGACACGTACACGTACTCCGTGAACTACACGCCCGCAGGTGGCGGCGACCCCGTCACTGATCACAAGTGGGTCGTGCAGGAAGAAATTGAGGATGCCGGCGACGCGCGCCTGGCCGACGGCACAGAGGTGACTCTGCTCGCCGAGCACATGGAAGGCATGGAAGGCGTAAAGGCCACCATCGCTTCGTCCACCGATGAGACGGTCTACATGGTCGACTACGAGACGGACGGCATGAAGATGACGAACCACAAGTGGGTCGTCGAGAGCGAGATCCAACCAGCGTCCTGAGCCGACGTTCGCTTGCCCGGCCACCGGGTGAGCGGCAATCGGCCTGGCTCGATGACGGAGGAGAGGAATCATGACGGACCCGAACTCACAACAGCACCACGGCCACGAAACCGATACACCCGCCCACGGCGAGCATCACCACGGGTCTGTGTCCGCGCACGCCTCGGCGGATGCGCACGGCACGCGCGAGGGTCAGCACACCGGGCATCAGGGCCACGCCATGGACCACGGGCAGCACTCAGGCCACACGGGCCTCGACGAGCACGGCGGCCACGATGAGCATGCCCAGCACGGTGGGCACGGAGATCACAGCGGCCATGGCGGGCACGGGGACCACGTTGGCCAGTTCCGCCGACTGTTTTGGATCAACCTCGTCATCGCCATCCCCGCGGTCGCCCTCTCACCGATGTTCGCCATGCTGCTGGGCTACGAGGTCCCCGGCTGGGCGGGCTGGGTCGCCGCGGCACTGGGCACCGTCATGTACGTCTGGGGCGGCAGGCCCTTCCTCACCGGTGCCGTCAGCGAGTTGAAGTCCCGCAAGCCCGGGATGATGCTGCTCATCGCTCTGGCGATCACGGTGGCCTTCTTCGCCTCCTGGGCCGCCACGCTCGGGCTCGTCCATCACGAGCTCGAATTCTGGTGGGAACTGGCGCTGCTGATCGTAATCATGCTGCTGGGCCATTGGATCGAGATGCGCTCCCTGGCCCAGACCACCTCGGCGCTCGACTCGTTGGCGGCACTGCTGCCAGACGAGGCCGAGCGCGTCGAGGGCGAGAACGTCGTCAAGGTGGCCCCAGCCGACCTCGACGTGGGCGACGTGGTCCTCGTGCGCCCCGGCGGCAGCGTCCCGGCCGACGGAACCATCGTCGACGGCCGCGCCGACATGGACGAGTCCATGATCACCGGCGAGTCCCGCCCGGTCTCTCGCGGCGAGGGCCAGACCGTCACCGCCGGCACCGTCGCCACCGACTCCGGCCTGCGGGTGGAGATCACCGCCACCGGTGACGACACCGCCCTGGCCGGCATCAACCGGCTCGTCGCCGAGGCGCAGAACTCATCCTCCCGCGCCCAGCGGATCGCCGACAAGGCCGCGGCCTGGCTGTTCTGGTTCGCTCTTGGCGCGGCGCTGGTCACTGCGGTCGTCTGGACGCTCATCGGCATGCCCGACGAGGCCGTCGTGCGCACCATCACCGTGCTCGTCATCGCCTGCCCCCACGCCCTCGGCCTGGCGATCCCGCTGGTCGTCTCCATCGCCACCGAGCGAGCCGCCCGCGGCGGCGTCCTAGTGAAGGACCGCCTGGCGCTGGAGTCCATGCGGCAGGTCGACGCGGTCCTGTTCGACAAGACCGGCACGCTGACCAAGGGCGAGCCCACCGTCACCGGCGTCGAGCCGACCGGCGAACTCGACGCCGACCAGGTCCTCGCCCTCGCTGCCTCGGCCGAGGCCGACAGCGAGCACCCGCTCGCCAAGGCCATCGTCACCGCCGCCAAGGACAAGGGCCTTGCCCTCCAGCAGGCCAGCGGCTTCTCATCCTCGCCCGCCGTCGGCGTCACCGCGACCGTCTCCGGCCAGAAGGTCCGCGTCGGCGGGCCCCGGCTGCTCGAGGAGACCGGTCAGCACGAGGTCGGCACGGCCGAGGCATGGCGCTCCGAGGGCGCGATCATTCTGCACGTTCTCCGCGGCGGCCAGGTGGTCGGCGGGCTGAGGCTCGCCGACGAGGTCCGGCCAGAATCCCGCGACGCCGTCGACGCCCTCCACGCCCTCGGTGTCGAGGTCGTCATGATCACCGGCGATGCCGAGGCGGTCGCGAACGAGGTCGGACGGGAGCTCGGCATCGACCGCGTCTTCGCCGGCGTGCGCCCGGAGGACAAGTCCGCGAAGGTCTCCCAGCTGCAGGAAGAGGGCAAGAGGGTCGCGATGGTCGGCGACGGCGTCAACGACGCCCCGGCTCTGGCGCAGGCCGATGTCGGCATCGCGATCGGCGCGGGCACCGATGTCGCCATCGCCTCGGCCGGGGTGATCCTGGCCAGTTCCGACCCACGCAGCGTGCTCTCGATCATCCAGCTGTCGCGACGCGCATACGGCAAGATGAAGCAGAACCTGTGGTGGGCCGCCGGCTACAACCTTCTTTCGGTGCCGTTGGCGGCCGGTATCCTGGCACCGGTGGGATTCGTCCTGCCAATGTCGATCGGCGCGATCCTGATGTCAGCCTCCACCGTGGTTGTCGCGCTCAACGCCCAGCTGCTGCGGCGCATCGACCTCACACCCGAAGCCAGCACGCGTTCCGTCCTGGAGCGCCAGAAGTAAGGACATGCCCATGTCTGTCGATACCGATTCCCACCAGCACGGCTACATCAGCGACAAGGAGCGCTATCTCGGCCGCATGAAGCGCATCGAAGGACAGGCGCGTGGGATCGCGAAGATGATCGATGAGGAGAAGTACTGCATCGACATCCTCACCCAGGTCTCCGCTCTGACCCGTGCCCTCCAGGGGGTTGCGACTGGTCTGCTCGACGACCATCTCAAGCACTGCGTGCTTGATGCCGCCAAGCTCAGCGACGAGGCGGCCGTCGAGAAGATCCAGGAAGCCACCGACGCCATCAACCGGCTCGTTCGCTCCTGAACCCGGACCCCGATCACCGCGTTCCAGGACACGGCGGGCACAAACCCTCAGGATGCCAGCGCGCTTGATCCTTGCCGACGCGCCGTCCGCCCGCGACGCGCTCACCTTCGCTAAGCGGGCCGCGCAGGCCGGTGCCCATGGCGTGCGCTTGCAGGCCGCGGCCGGGCTGCTGCGCATGAGCGCAGCCGCGCTAACGCCCCGTGGTCCGCTCGACCGCACTCCTACGATCCTCGTCCTTCGCACGCTCCGCTCCGACCCTCAGCTGCAGTGCGACGTCACCGTGGAAACGTTGACCGCGACCGCCGTCCCTCTTACCCTGGCGTTGCCGGAAACCGCGCTGGCACCCGCCTGGACCAGCGTCGAACCCCCGCAACACGGGTGGAGACTTATTGCGGATGTGTCCAGCCTGACGCTGATGCGCAGCGCCCGTGCCGGCATCGAGGCCGTCGCCCAAGCACTTCCCGACAAACCCGGCGACGATGTCGTCCGCAAGATCCGGGGCACGGTTTGGGGCACCCCGGACACGGCACTCGCATCGCTGCCACAAGGCGTTGCGTTCGCCGCCTACGTCTTCGGGTTCCTCAGCCGAGGAAACGGGGCCACGATCTCAACCGCCGGCCGTTGGACGCGGTTGACCCTCCCGACTGGACACGTGCTCCTGCGCGGACCCGTCGCCTCTGGCCTCACCCCGATCCGCCGCACCCGGCCACGCGTTTCCGAGTCCGTCACATCGATTGAATAACCCTTGATACCCTATAGGGGTATGGGGTAGTATTGATGACTATGAAAAAGGTTGAGCACGTGCACGCCACGTATGACACACCGCATCTGAATGCGGCGGTCGGAGTCTTCGCGTTGCTGGCGAATCCGGTGAGTGTGAAGATGATCCTCGCCATTCGCGACATCGAGGTCTCTGCCAATCACCTGGCGGACATCGTCGACCTTCCCGTCGACCAGACCTCCCACGAGCTTCACCGCCTGGAGTCGGCCGGGATCGTGAGTCGGCAGCGACGCGAGTCCGGCGACTTCTACCTATTGAACGGTGTGCATGCCGGGGCGCTGGCTGAGGCTGCGATCTTCCATGCCGAACATCAGCAGCAGGAACGCACTCGTGCGGGTTCTCCCACCTCGAACTCGCGACCGAACTGACAGAGGAGGCATCATGCCCCGTTTTTCCCGATTGACCCCTGAGACCGCAGTGGGGGCCTCACGAGACTTGCTCGGCGATCTCGTCGAGCGGCACGGCCAGGTCGGAGACATGGTCTCGACGATGGCGCACTCCCCGGCGGTGCTCGGCGGCTATCTGCAGCTGAGCAAAGCCATGCGTCGCGCCAAGCTCGACCGTAAGGTCAGCGAGCTCGTTTCGATCGCCGTGCAGTCGAAGCAGGGATGCGGAATGTGCCTGGCCTCGCACATCAGCGCGGCACGATCGCTCGGGGTCAGCGATGACGAGATCGCACTCGCCCAGCAGGGTACGGCGATGACCGGCCCGGTCGCGGCGATGATCGCGCTCGGCCTCCAGGTCTACCGTGAGCCTACGTCGATCACCGACGAGCAGATTGACGAGCTTCGGGGATACGGGTACAGCGACCGTGAGATCTCTGATGTCGTCGGGGTCGTGTCGCTGAACATTCTCACCGGCGCCTTCAACCTGGTTGCTGGCCTCACGCCGGGCGACTGACTTCGCCGGCGACTTGGTGCCTTGGCCGAGAGGATAGGCAGCGGTCTGCAAAACCGTTTACACGGGTTCGAATCCCGTAGGCACCTCCACTTCCCGCTGAGCCCAATAGGACACACGTCGTTGGAGGCGAGTGATGGAGAGCCAGCACATCTTCAACGGTGACATGACACGCGCCGCGCGCATCCTCGTGAAGGTGAGCGCCCAATATATCGCCCGTGAAGCCAACGTGACCAAGGAAGAGTTGCGCGACTTCGAGAAGGGGCGACACGACTTGTCGTAGAAGAAGCAGGAGCGTGTGCGGGCCGCCCTCGAAGAATTGGGGCAGAGTTTCTGCCTGACGGACCCAACGGCGGCTACGGCATCCGTCTGAAGTTCGGCCGTTCCAGGATCTACTCACTTGAACGTTGCGAGGGCGAGGGCGGGCCGCGGCTCACAACAGAGTCTGATCGTCGGACCCAGGCCCATGTGCCCTTCTCGGAACCGGATTCAAACCTACCTTTTCACCTGGAAGATCGCACCACGGCCTCACTGCGCATCCTGGTGCCGTTGCGCCTGGGCCGGCTTTGGCCGTCACACCTTGCCTCTGTTCCAGGAATGGAAGCGTGGGCACGCTGAGCTCATCGAATACAGTCGCCCGACGGACCCGATCTGGGCCCTGCGCGACGGGGGCGATCGATGCCGCACTCATCCGCTCTTCTTCACCCAAACGTGCCATTGGTCCGGGTTTGGAGCGGTTACCGCTGTTCACCGAACGCCTGGTTGCATCGGTGACGAGTACCGACTCGCGTGCCCGGCAGGAGTCGGTGACCCTAGCCGATCTCGCTGACGGGCCGGTGGCGGTCTGCGCGACCGCTCCGACGGCCACCGGGGAGCTGTGGAGTACGACTGCTCGCATGCCGCGCACGATCTCGGTGGCGAACACGGACGAGTGGTTAACCCGCATCGCTGTCGGCGACGCCATCGGCATCACTGCAGAGGCGACAATGTCGACGACGCGTGAATACTGACCCCTGAGCGTCGGGGAATTTTGACCCCTTCCGGGCATCCTTTGGAGGGTGATCAATTTGGAACAGTGGGCAGAGATCAGGCGGTTGCATCGGGCGGAGGGCGTGTCGATCAAGGAGATCGTGCGTCGGCTCGGTGTGGCGCGAAATACGGTGCGGTCGGCGTTGGCGTCAGAGACGCCGCCGTCGTATCAGCGGGCAGGGAAAGGGTCACTCGTTGACGCTGCGGAGCCCGAGATCCGCAAGCTCTTGGTGGTGGATGCGAGGATGCCGGCGACGGTGATCGCGGAGCGGATCGGGTGGGAACACTCGATCACGATTCTGAAGGATCGGATCCGGACGATTCGTCCGGAGTATGCCGGGGTCGATCCCGCGGATCGTCTGATTCATCTTCCTGGCGAGAGCGCGCAGATGGATCTGTGGTTCCCGGAGCCGCGGATCCCTGTCGGGCATGGGCAAGCGTTGATGCTGCCGGTGCTCGTGATGACGTTGACGTTCTCCCGGTTCCTGTCCGCGGTGATGCTCCCGTCCCGGCAGGCGGGCGATCTGGTCGCGGGGATGTGGCAGCTGATCTCTCGTGTCGGGCGGGTCTCGAAGACGCTCGTCTGGGATCGTGAGGCCGCGATCGGGGGGAAGGGGACTGTCACGCAGGCCGCGGCCGCGTTCGCGGGAACGTTGGCGACGAGGATCGTGCTCGCCCCTCCGCGGGATCCGGAGTTCAAGGGCATGACCGAACGCAACAACCAGTACATGGAGACATCGTTCCTGCCCGGGCGGTCGTTCGCGTCACCGGACAGTTTCAACAGCCAACTCGCGGAGTGGCTCCCGCGGGCGAACTCCCGCACGATCCGCTCGCTGGGCGGGCGACCTATCGACGTGGTGGAGCGGGATCTGCAGGCGATGACCGTGTTGCCGCCGCTGCCGCCGGTGACGGGGCTGCGAAACCGGGTCCGATTGGCGCGGGACTACTACGTCCGCATCGATGCCAACGACTACTCCGTTGACCCTCGCGTGATTGGGCGGCTGGTGGATGTGACGGCCACGCTGACACGAGTGATCGTGATCTGCGATGGCCGCACCGTCGCTGACCACGAACGCTGTTGGGCGAAACACGCGACCGTCATCGACCCTGTCCACGTCGAGATCGCGAGGGGGCTGCGCTCCACGTTCAGCGCCGCGAAACGCGACCGAGAACGACTGCACCATCGCGGGCAGCCAGCGGCCAGCGTGGTGTTTCGGGAACTGCCCGACTACGACGAGTTGTTCGGCGTCGATTTCCCTGTCGATCCTCGAACCGGTGAGGTCCTCTGATGCCCGAAACGGAGATCGCGGCGACGATGGGATACCTGACCCGGGCGTTGAAGACCCCCACGATCGGCCGGGTCTGGGAGACCCTCGGCGATCAAGCCCGCACCGAGGGCTGGTCCCACGAGGAATACCTCACCGCGGTCCTGCAACGCCAGGTCGCGGACCGGGAAGCGAACGGAACGACACTGCGAATCGCGGGCGCTCACTTCCCCGCGGTGAAGACCCTGGACGACTTCAACGCCGACCATCAGCCCTCGCTGCGTCGCGATGTCCTCGCTCACCTCGCGACGACAACGTTCATCCCGAAAGCGGAGAACGTGATCCTGCTCGGCCCACCCGGTGTCGGCAAAACACACCTCGCGATCGGCCTCGGCATCAAAGCCGCGCACGCTGGATACCCGGTGTTGTTCGATACCGCGACCGGCTGGGCTGGCCGACTCCAGGCCGCGCACGCAGCCGGCCGGCTCGAGCATGAGCTGAAACGACTCCGCCGCTACCGGATGCTGATCATCGACGAGGTCGGCTACCTGCCATTCGACGCGGACGCCGCGAACCTGTTCTTCCAACTCATCGCGTCCCGCTACGAGCAAGGCTCGATCGTGCTCACCAGCAACATGCCCTTCGGCAGATGGGGTGAGATCTTCTCCGACGACATCGTCGCGGCCGCGATGATCGACCGACTCGTTCACCACGCGGAAGTCCTCACCCTCGGCGGGGACTCCTACCGCACCAGGGCACGCCGCGAGCTCCTCAAGACCCCCGCACAACCCGCGGGCAAGTAACAACACATCAATTCGAGGGGGTCAAAATTCAACGACGATAAGGGGTCAATATTCGGCCGACGTTGACATCGCGGGCGCCCGAAAGTTACCGTGAATGCAGTCGCCACATCGTCGAGGCGCAAACTACCCACCAGTCGCGCGGGCTTGCTCGTTCGACGACATGACAAAGGACTCATCATGGGATACATCACCACCGAAGACGGCGCAGAGATCTACTTCAAGGACTGGGGCGACAAGAACGCCCAGCCCATCGTGTTCCACCACGGCTGGCCGCTGTCGTCCGACGACTGGGACGCACAGATGCTCTACTTCCTCTCGAAGGGCTACCGCGTCGTCGCCAGCGACCGCCGCGGCCACGGACGTTCGTCGCAGATCAGCACCGGCCACGACATGGACCACTACGCCAGCGACGTGAACGCCGTCGTCGAGCACCTCGACCTGCAGAACGCCATCCACATCGGCCACTCCACCGGCGGCGGCCAGGTCGCTCGCTACGTCGCCAAGTACGGTCAGCCCCAGGGTCGTGTCGCCAAGGCCGTGCTCGTCTCCTCGGTTCCTCCCATCATGCTGAAGTCCGACAGCAACCCCGAGGGCACGCCCATCGAGGTCCTCGACGGTTTCCGTTCCGCTCTCGCCGCCAACCGTGCCGAGTTCTTCCAGGCCGTGGCGTCGGGTCCGTTCTACGGCTTCAACCGCGACGGTGTCGAGGTGTCCGAGCCGGTCGTCGCGAACTGGTGGCGTCAGGGCATGACGGGCAGCGCGCTCGCTCACTACGAGGGCATCAAGGCCTTCTCCGAGACCGACCAGACCGAAGACCTCAAGGCCATCACGGTCCCCGTTCTCGTCATGCAGGGCGACGACGACCAGGTCGTTCCCTACAAGGCCGCCGCGCTCCTGCAGCACGAGCTCCTCCAGAACTCTGAGCTGAAGCTGTACGCCGGCTACCCGCACGGCATGCTGACCACGCACGCCGAGGTCATCAACCCTGACCTCCTCGCCTTCATCCAGAAGTAAGAAGCGGCGCAGTAGAAGAGGTGCACCCGGGATCCGGGTGCACCTCTTCTGCATTCTTGGAAGGAAGAATGCGGCGTCCTGACGATACTGTTCGTCTGTGGACAACGCCTTCGCGACCTGGATCCAGGTCATCGCGTCTCTGCTGTCGGTGATCCTTGCTCTGGTCGGATTGGTCATCGCACGCGACGCCAGCCGCGAGGCTCGCTCCAATCGTGACTTCCAGCTCGACCGGTCTGTCGGAGACGAGTTCGCCATCGCCGTGTCGGCGTTGTCGCTCGCCGGCCGCGAAGACGGGCTGGCGCGGTCGGACTTCGCCCGTCAGTACGGTGACGCGGTGCGATTGTGGAGTGACCGCGTGACGTCTCCTCGCGCGCAACGTCAGCGGGGCGAGGTCGAGGCGTTCCTCCGGAAGCTGGGTCACACCGCGGAGCAGTTGCTACCCGCACTGCCGACCGGGCATGGAACCGATTGCGCGCACGGAGTACGAATTCACCCTCGCTCGCGCGCAACGCGTCACGAGGGAATGGGCATACCCGGAGCAACGCCGCAACGTCATCGTCGGGGTTTTGGAAGACCATGTTGACGAGCTCGCGGAGCCGCGCTCCAGCCCGGACGTGCAGGTGCAACGATGGTTGCTCGTCTCGGACCCGTCCGACAACAAGGTCACGCAGCGGGCACGGTCGGTTCGGGTGGGATGGCTGATGTTTGTCGACGACGTCCGCCGCCGCCGTCTGGGACGAACCATTCGGGAATGGTTCGTCCATCAGCGATTCGCGCGACGGGAGATGCGCGCGTACAGGGCTGGCGTACGTGCCGCTCGTGGGCCGGTGCCTCCGTCGGTGAACGAGGATGCGCCGACAGCCTGACGATTCCGCCTGAAGTCCCAGCCACCTCACGGTCTGGCGCTCCCGGATCTCACTACGCTCGACAGCACCACTCAATCTGGGGAGCACTCATGGGAAGTCCTGTTTACGGTCTCGGCTTCAACCGCGGCGTTGCCGTTGGGATCGAACGTGGCATAGAGATCGGCCTGAAGATGGCTGCCGACGCGGCCGTGCAGCGCCGGCTCCAGATCGCGACCGGCGCTTTGAGGGTCGTCCAGCATGCAACACCTGCCGTCCTCCGCGCCGTGAGTACATACCGCGCGACGAAGGTCGTCGACGCGGCCGCATAAGCGTCACGCCGTCCCGGATCTCCGGGATGGAACACGCACCGCACTCAGATGTAGGAGCTTCTCCTCGCTCGCGGCGCGAGGTGGCGGACCGCTGTCACGACGAGGCCGACCAGCGCCGCGCCGAGGGTTGGCGCGACGAGCGAGAGCCACAACTGCTCGAGCGCGACAGGGCCCCCGTAGACGGCGGTCGCTATCGAGCGGGCCGGGTTGAAAGAGCCGTTCGAGATCGGGATCGCGACGAGCGCCGCCACCGTCAGCGTGAACCCGATGGCCAGCGGCGCGAGCGTCGCGTCCGTGCGACGAGTGGAGACGGCGAGGACGACCGCCATGAGCACGGCCGTGGTGACCGCCTCGATGAGGAACGCCGCCTCCCAGGAGGCCCCGCTTGGTGAGAGCGGTCCCCAGCCGGTGGACGCGAATCCGCTCTTTCGAGCGTCTGACAGGAATTCCGTGCTGGTGCCCGCCGCAACGAGAACAAGTGCGGTGGACGCGAGTAGCCCACCCACGAACTGCGACGCGATGTAGGCCGGGACGCGGCGCCACGAGAAGAATCCGGCGGTCGCCAATCCGAGCGTGACGGCAGGGTTGAAGTGGCCGCCCGACACGGGGCCCCAGGCGATGGCGCCGACGAGCACGCTGAGCCCGAGCGCGAAGGCGACGCCGAGGAATCCGATGTTCACCGCGACATCCGACTTCGAAAAGGATGCGGAGAAGGTCGCCGCTCCGATGACTCCGAACACGAGGACGAACGTGCCCGCAGCCTCCGCGGCGACGGCCGACAGAAGCGGAGCGACGGGTGGCTTTCCGAGCGGGTGCTGTCGACGACGCGTGAATACTGACCCCTGAGCGTCGGGGAATTTTGACCCCTTCCGGGCATCCTTTGGAGGGTGATCAATTTGGAACAGTGGGCAGAGATCAGGCGGTTGCATCGGGCGGAGGGCGTGTCGATCAAGGAGATCGTGCGTCGGCTCGGTGTGGCGCGAAATACGGTGCGGTCGGCGTTGGCGTCAGAGACGCCGCCGTCGTATCAGCGGGCAGGGAAAGGGTCACTCGTTGACGCTGCGGAGCCCGAGATCCGCAAGCTCTTGGTGGTGGATGCGAGGATGCCGGCGACGGTGATCGCGGAGCGGATCGGGTGGGAACACTCGATCACGATTCTGAAGGATCGGATCCGGACGATTCGTCCGGAGTATGCCGGGGTCGATCCCGCGGATCGTCTGATTCATCTTCCTGGCGAGAGCGCGCAGATGGATCTGTGGTTCCCGGAGCCGCGGATCCCTGTCGGGCATGGGCAAGCGTTGATGCTGCCGGTGCTCGTGATGACGTTGACGTTCTCCCGGTTCCTGTCCGCGGTGATGCTCCCGTCCCGGCAGGCGGGCGATCTGGTCGCGGGGATGTGGCAGCTGATCTCTCGTGTCGGGCGGGTCTCGAAGACGCTCGTCTGGGATCGTGAGGCCGCGATCGGGGGGAAGGGGACTGTCACGCAGGCCGCGGCCGCGTTCGCGGGAACGTTGGCGACGAGGATCGTGCTCGCCCCTCCGCGGGATCCGGAGTTCAAGGGCATGACCGAACGCAACAACCAGTACATGGAGACATCGTTCCTGCCCGGGCGGTCGTTCGCGTCACCGGACAGTTTCAACAGCCAACTCGCGGAGTGGCTCCCGCGGGCGAACTCCCGCACGATCCGCTCGCTGGGCGGGCGACCTATCGACGTGGTGGAGCGGGATCTGCAGGCGATGACCGTGTTGCCGCCGCTGCCGCCGGTGACGGGGCTGCGAAACCGGGTCCGATTGGCGCGGGACTACTACGTCCGCATCGATGCCAACGACTACTCCGTTGACCCTCGCGTGATTGGGCGGCTGGTGGATGTGACGGCCACGCTGACACGAGTGATCGTGATCTGCGATGGCCGCACCGTCGCTGACCACGAACGCTGTTGGGCGAAACACGCGACCGTCATCGACCCTGTCCACGTCGAGATCGCGAGGGGGCTGCGCTCCACGTTCAGCGCCGCGAAACGCGACCGAGAACGACTGCACCATCGCGGGCAGCCAGCGGCCAGCGTGGTGTTTCGGGAACTGCCCGACTACGACGAGTTGTTCGGCGTCGATTTCCCTGTCGATCCTCGAACCGGTGAGGTCCTCTGATGCCCGAAACGGAGATCGCGGCGACGATGGGATACCTGACCCGGGCGTTGAAGACCCCCACGATCGGCCGGGTCTGGGAGACCCTCGGCGATCAAGCCCGCACCGAGGGCTGGTCCCACGAGGAATACCTCACCGCGGTCCTGTAACGCCAGGTCGCGGACCGGGAAGCGAACGGAACGACACTGCGAATCGCGGGCGCTCACTTCCCCGCGGTGAAGACCCTGGACGACTTCAACGCCGACCATCAGCCCTCGCTGCGTCGCGATGTCCTCGCTCACCTCGCGACGACAACGTTCATCCCGAAAGCGGAGAACGTGATCCTGCTCGGCCCACCCGGTGTCGGCAAAACACACCTCGCGATCGGCCTCGGCATCAAAGCCGCGCACGCTGGATACCCGGTGTTGTTCGATACCGCGACCGGCTGGGCTGGCCGACTCCAGGCCGCGCACGCAGCCGGCCGGCTCGAGCATGAGCTGAAACGACTCCGCCGCTACCGGATGCTGATCATCGACGAGGTCGGCTACCTGCCATTCGACGCGGACGCCGCGAACCTGTTCTTCCAACTCATCGCGTCCCGCTACGAGCAAGGCTCGATCGTGCTCACCAGCAACATGCCCTTCGGCAGATGGGGTGAGATCTTCTCCGACGACATCGTCGCGGCCGCGATGATCGACCGACTCGTTCACCACGCGGAAGTCCTCACCCTCGGCGGGGACTCCTACCGCACCAGGGCACGCCGCGAGCTCCTCAAGACCCCCGCACAACCCGCGGGCAAGTAACAACACATCAATTCGAGGGGGTCAAAATTCAACGACGATAAGGGGTCAATATTCGGCCGACGTTGACAGACAACGCACAATCACCGCGCGCCGGAGGTGGTCTATCTGCCCATCGAGGATGCCCCACGGGTGACCGTGGCGCTGACCTGGCCAGGGCAGAGGAGGAGCCACCCGCAGGTAGGGGTCTTCGCCACCTGCGCACAGGACTACTTCACCCGACTCATCGACATCGGCTCCCCACCCCGCCTGCTCTCCACCGGGGCCGATGGTCAGCTGACGTAGCTCCCCACTGCAGCTATGCGACCGACCATCCCCCAGGTAGCCCATCCTCGGGTGCGACGGGACCCCTGAGTTTCATTCCGTGTCGGAGCAACAGATCACACTCGACAATATCGCTCTAGCGCGATATGATCGCCCTATGACGATGATTCAAGAGGAGGGGGCAACCCTCGACGAAGTGGCGACAGTAGCGTACGCCCACCTGTTCCAGGCATTTGCGGAGCCGACGAGGTTAGCGATCGTGCAGCACCTCGCCTCCGGGGAGCACCGGGTCCGGGACCTGGTCGAGCACATGGGCCTGGCCCAGTCCACGGTGAGCAAGCATGTCGGCTTCCTCGTCGAGTGCGGCCTGGCGACGATGCGCCCGGAAGGGCGCTCCACTTGGTACTCGCTGGCACAGTCCGAGCTCCTGCGTACCCTCATCGCCGCTGCCGAACGCCTCCTCGATGCCACCGGCACGCAGGCCCTGCTCTGCACGCACCTGCGACTCCCACATACCCACCACGCGACAGATACGGACAAGAAGTAGACATGGGCGCAGGACACAATCACGGCCCCGCCGCCAGCGAGACCGGTCACCCCGGAGATTTCCGCAAGAAACTCTGGATCGCATTCTCGATCACCGCGACGATCGTCGTCGCCCAGGCCATCGGCTCGATCATCACCGGCAGCCTCGCACTGCTGACCGACACCGCCCATGCCATTACCGATGCCTCCGGGCTGCTGGTCGCACTGATCGCCGCGACGCTGATGCTCAAGCCCGCCAACTCCAAGCGCACCTGGGGGTTCCGGCGTATCGAAGTGATCGCAGCCCTCGGACAGTCGGCACTGCTGCTGGCGGTGGGCACCTACGCCGCCATCGAAGGCATCCGGCGACTGTTCGAGCCGCCGGAGGTGCCCGCAAGCGAACTGCTGATATTCGGCATCATCGGCCTGGTCGCGAACATCATCGCCATCACCATCCTCGCCTCCAGCCGCGGCTCGAACTTCAACATGCGTGCCGCGTTCCTCGAAGTTCTCAATGATGCCCTCGGGTCGCTCGGAGTGATCATCGCGGCGATCGTCATCGCCACGACCGGGTTCATGCAGGCCGATGCCATCGCCGGACTGCTTATCGCCGCATTGATCGTGCCTCGCGCGTTCAAGCTCATGCGCGAGACCACTGGCGTCCTTATGGAGTTCACTCCCAAGGGCCTCGACCTCGACAAGGTGCGTTCGCACATCCTCGAACTTGACCATGTCAAAGATGTCCATGACCTGCACGCCTCCACTGTGGCGACCGGCCTGCCGATCCTGACCGCCCACGTCGTCGTCGAGGACGAGTGTTTCACCGACGGTCGTGCCGCGCAGACGCTCCACGAGATCAAAGATTGCGTCGCAGGACACTTCGAGGTCTCCATCCATCACTCGACCTTCCAGATCGAGACCGAGCACATTGCCGAACATGAACCGGAAATCAGCAAGCACGACTGAACGCAGTGCCCCTCCCGGGCTCGTTCCGGGCGGGGGCGCTTCCGCGTCACGCAGGTAGGCACTACCCCTATGGGGTAGTAAGGCCAATTGGCACCACGGGCAGACACGGGAAGGAATCCCATGAAAAACTTCAGGCCATTCCCGAAGTACGGCGGAACGAAAACCGCTGCAATCACCGTCGTGGTCGGTGCTTTCCTGCTCACCGGATGCACGGCCGCCAACGACTCATCCTCAGCCTCCCGGCACTAACGATCAGCTGTCACCAGTTCCTGCTTCACGCCCGCCAGCTGTTTCTCAACTGCTGACCTTTGCCTCGCAGCACGCTTCAGCACAGATTCGCAAGGCTGCACGCGAGAGCATCCCCGACTGATAGCCCGCCGTCGACCACGAGAGGTGACTCCTCTGCACCCGGTGCCTGAGGCGGAAGTCGAGCGGCAGGTGGCACGGCCTCAGAATCGCCTTCCCGGCATGAGCGCACTGTCAGGCGCGCGCCTGGGACATGTCCGCGACGCAGCGGTCAGGGTGGTCGGCTAGATGTACTGACCCTGGGCGTTGATGACTCTCTCGGCGGCCGAGGGGTACATTTCACAGACCCCGCTGAAGGTTTTGCTCCGAGAAGGGTTCACCGCGTGTCGTGTGAAATCTTCGCTGCATCTCTACAGCACCTGAACGGCACTGCTGTCGAGATGCAGCGAAGTTTGCACAAACGCGCGAATATGCTGCATACCCGCAATGGAGCAGTGGAGCTTGACGAACGGGTTCGTGATCGCCCCATGTCGAGATGTAGCGAAGATTGCACAAACGCTCGAATATGCTGCATACCGGTTTGGGGGCCTGAGGTCTTGACACAGTCGGTGTCATCGGACAGGGGTTCATGCTCTGCTCGCCACCCGAGCACTCCACTGGGGATCTTGACGTGCGCGCACCACGGGACTGCCATGGGTTCATGGAGAGCCCGCTGACCCCTCACCCAATCGGCGCCACGCTGTTGCCCCGTCTTCCCGGCGCGGTCCCGGTGCTGCTGGAGTTCGAGGACGTGCAGCTGGGCGGGTACGCCTGGTGGCGTGACCGGCAGGCGCCAGCAATCCTGTTGCTGCACGGGTGGGGTGAGGACGCTTCGACCATGGCCCCGGTCGCACACCAGGTGCTCGAGCGTGGACGGCACGCGGTGAGCATCTCCCTGCGCGGCTGGCACGGTTCCACCGGCGTCGACGACTACGGGCTCAGCGCCTCCCTCGACATCTCACGAGTCCTGGCCTGGATCCGCAGGCAGCCGGACGTGGCAGGCATCGTACTGGTGGGGTTCTCCATGGGAGGGCTGATGGCAGCCCTGGCCGCGGCGGATCAGCCTGCCGGGGCCCTCGACGGCGTAGTGCTGGTCAACGCCCCAGCTGAACTGCGCTCCTTCGCGCGGGACACGGCTTTCGGCGGGGCCCGTCGGTATCTGGAAAAGACCCTGCAGCCGCGGCAGTGGCAGGACTCTTCCCCGCTGAATCACGCGGATCGGCTGAGCCATCCGCTGCTGGTCGTGGTCGGAACAGAAGACACCATGACGCCACCTGATCAGGGGCGCAGACTCGCCGATGCCGCCCCGGCAAGCGCACTGTTCGAGGTCGCCGGGATGGGTCACCACCCAACGCACGGGGAGTGGGCACAGATCTTGGAAGCGGCAGATACGCAGTTCGACTTAGGGCGTGTTGCTAAAGGATGGTCGCTAGCTGTACTGACCGGAGACGTTGGTAGAACGACGTTCTCTGGGAACATTGACCTTGACACTGTGTGATGCGGTCTGGTGGGGGTCGACATGTTGAGTATCGGAGAGATCGCGCATAGCACGGGTGTCTCGCGTCGCATGCTGCGGCACTGGGAAGGCGAGGGGTTGCTGACCCCAGCTACTACCGACCCAGTGACCGGATATCGGCGCTACCAGGACAGCCAGCTGGGGCGCGTGCGAGCCATTATGGAACTGCGCGCGCTCGGGTTCGGCTTGGCCGAGATCGGGCAGTTGCTCGATCCGCGGATCGAGCAGTCCACTCTGGAAGTGCTCCTCACTCACCAGGTAGACGCCCTGCAGCGGCAGATCACCGAGGCTTCAACACGTCTGGTCCACGTTCAGCACCGGCTGGACATCATCCAGAGCAAGTCCATGGAGGGGACTGGTGCACGTGTAGGTGACAGTCGTCTTCACGCCGGGTCTGCGGGCGTGTGGTCCATGATCAACTCGTACTCGACCGGCGTCAATCGGCCCAGGCGCACCTGCCGGCGGCGGCGGTGGTAGGCCCGCTCGATCCAGGTGATGATCCCGGCCCGCAGATCGTCCCGGGTGTCCCAGTCGCGTCGGTCCAGCACGTTCTTCTGCAGCAGCGCGAAGAAGGACTCCATAGCCGCGTTGTCCCCGGCAGCACCGACCTGACCCATGGACCCGATCAGCCCGTGGGCGGTCAGGGCGTCCTGGAATAGGGCCGAGCGGAATTGCGAGCCGCGGTCCGAGTGGACGATGCACCCGGCCACCACGTCGGTGCCTCCGCGGCGGGCCACGGCCTGCTCGAGGGCGTTCACGGCCAGGGATGCCTGCATGCGCCCGGCCATGGAGTACCCCACGATCCTGCCGGCGTAGAGATCCTTGATCGCGCAGAGGTAGAGCTTGCCCTCACCGGTGGGGTGTTCGGTGATGTCGGTCAACCACAGCCGGTTGGGCTCCTCGGCAGAGAAGTCCCGGCGGACGTGGTCATCGTGCACGGGTGGGCCTGGGCGGGTCCCGTTCTTGCCGCGCTTGGCCCCGAACGCGCAGTGCCACCCGTTCTGGTGGCAGAGCCGCCAGGCGGTACGGGCCGCCATCGGAGCGCCAGCATTCTCGGCCTCGTCCCGCAGCAGCCGGTACCCGAACTCCGGATCGTTCTGGTGGGCGTCGTGGAGGGCGTTGGCCCGGTGAGCGGCCTCCACCTCCGCGGTGGTGACAGGGTTCTGAAGCCAGCGATAGTAGGGCTGGCGGGCGAGCTTGAGGACCCGCAAGGACACCGCGACCGGGATCTGGTCGGCGGCGAGCTCGGACACGAGCGGGTACATCATTTTTTCGGCAGGTTCGCCTGGGAGAGGTAGGCCGCGGCGCGGCGTAGGACTTCGTTCTCCTGCTCGAGGAGCCGGATCCTGCGGCGGGCTGCGCGGAGTTCTTCGGCCTCCGTGGCGGTGGTGCCGGGCTTGTTGCCGGCTTCGATCTCGGCTTGGCGCATCCAGTTCGTCAGACAGGAGAAGCTGATCCCGAAGTCCTTCGCGATCTGCTTCAAGTGGGTGCCGGGCTCACGGTTCTGGGCGACGCGGACGACGTCGTCGCGGAACTCTTGGGGGTAGGGGGCGGGCATGGTGCACATCCTTCCCTGCGGTGTGGGAACACCACAGATCGTATGTCACCTACACGCGCATCAGTCCCGAGATCATCATGAATCTGTCCATCACCGCATTGCCCAGCCTAAATATCTGGGGGCTGAAGCGTCCCGGGTTTCGTGCCGCTCCTATGTGGGTGCCAGCTCCCGGTTGAGGGCGGCGTAGTAGGCAGTCTCGTACTCGGCCGGGGTGGTCATAGCCAGGGACGAGTGGAGCCTTCGATTGTTGTACCACTCGACCCATCCGGCGGTGGCGTACTCGACGTCGGCGATGGTCTTGTACGGGCCGTTGTGGAAGATCGTGGTGGTGATGCACTCGGTCTTGTACAAGCCGATGACGCATTCCATGAGCGCGTTGTCATACGCATCGGCGACGGTCCCGATGGACGCGGCGATGCCCTCGGCGGCCAGGTGCTCGGCGAAGCGAAGGCTCGTGTACTGCCTGGGTTCAACCGGTCGTTGCAACACCGGGTTGTTGGAGCGAGTGTAACTGCTCCTGGAATACTTCGGCGGGGGTCTTCCAGTCGAGGCTCTTGCGGGGTCGGTTGTTTAGTGCGAGGGCGACTGCTTCGAGGTCTTCAGCGGACCATCGTGAGAGGTCGGTGCCCTTCGGGAAGTATTGCCGCAGCAACCCGTTGGTGTTCTCGTTCGTCGGCCTCTGCCAGGGCGAGTGGGGGTCGGCGAAGAACACCTTCGTGCCCGTCTCGAGCGCGAACTGGGCGTGCGCGGAGAGTTCTTTGCCGCGGTCCCAGGTGAGCGTCTTGCGGAGCTGTTCGGGGAGCTTCATCATCGACGCGATGAGCGCGGCGTTCATCGCGACTGCGCCGTAGCCGCCCAACGCGGGCCCGTTCTTGATCGGCGGCGCCTCGCCCCACCCGTCCAGCCTCGGCAGGTGCACCAGCAGGGTCGACCGGCTCTTGCGTTCGACGAGAGTGCCGATCGCGGACCGGCCCGTGCCGATGATCAAGTCGCCCTCCCAATGCCCGGGCACGGCGCGGTCCGCGGCTGCTGCGGGCCGTTCGGAGAACACGACATCGGCGGTGACGTGACCTTGCGGGCGGTTCTGTGCTCGAGCCCGCGGCTGCCGGAGGGCGCGGCCGGTGCGCAGGCACGTGACGAGCTCGCGTTTGAGCGCACCACGGCCCTCAATGAACAGCGACTGGTAGATCGCCTCGTGGCTGATGCGCATGGATTCATCATCCGGGAAGTCGACCTTCAGCCGGTGCGAGATCTGCTCCGGGCTCCACGCGGTCGCCCACCGCCGGTCCTGCCGGTGAGGTTTGTTCAGCCCCTTCCATGCCGGCGGTTCCGGCCCCACGACGATGCTGCCGTCAGGCCGACGGACGTTTCCGGCGAGGCGCTCCTGGACGTACTCACGCAACCGGTCGTTGGTCGCGAGCTTCGCCGTCTTCGGGCGCTTCGCTGTCTGCTGAGCCTTCCATTGCGCTACCAACGCCCGGTACTCCTGCTTCCCGCTGCGCGTGGCCGCGTTGCGGCGCAGTTCGCGGGAGATCGTTCCCGGGTCGCGGCCGATCCTGCGCGCGATCTCACGCACGCCGACCTGCTTGGCGCGCAGGAGCGCGATCTCCTCACGCTCCTCGAAGGACAGGTAACGGCCGCTGGGCTCGGCAAGTGAGATCGGTGGCATGCCGCCAGCGTGGCGAAACCAACGGGACCCGACCGGCACAGACACGCCCACCTTCAGAGCCGCTTCGGCTGAGGTGATGCCCGTCGCGATCAGACGCCAGAACTGCCGCTGCACCGCCCGCGAGGGCTCAGGCCGCCCGGGCGAACGCATCGGCGGACGCAACGCCCGATCCGCACGCCATTGCCGACGCGCACCCTCGGGCACATCGCTCGTCTTCGCGGCCCAGTCCCTCGTCGCCACAGCTGAACACCTCCACGGTCAAGGTGTTGCGACGACCAGTTGAATTCACCCTGCGACCCGGCATCGCTGTGCGCGATCAGCTCGCCGGGCTGCACAGGGTGCCCGTGCCGGTCACGGTCCCACAACGCGATCCGCAGCGGGGTCAGGACCAGCGGGGTCGTCTTGGCCGTCGCGGCATGCCAGGCGAGGATTCTCTGCGAGTAGCAGTCCAGCACGAACGCGACGTATACGAAGCCCTCCCACGTGCGCACATAGGTGAAGTCCGCGACCCACTTCGTGTTCGGCGCGGCCGCGGTGAAGTCTCGATTGAGCAGGTCACCGGCACGGCAGCCGTCCTTGGCCGGGACGGTGGTGCGCACTGGCCTGCCTCGACGCACACCGTTCATCCCCGCAACCCGCATGAGCCGGTCCACACGACCGGCGCCGACCTGGTGACCTTCTCGACGCAGCCACGCGGTCATCTTCCGACGCCCGTACAGCCCTTCCGGGGTGCCGACAAGGTCGTGCAGGACGTTGAGCAGGACCGCGTCGGACGTGTCACGAGCCGACGCGCTGCGGCGGCGCCACGCCCGGTAGGTGCGTGCGGCGATCTGACAGCCCTCCTGACGGAGCACCCTGCAGATCGACTCGACCGCATGCCCCTTGGCGCGCATCTGATCGATGAATCCCATGATCATCGGTTGCGGGGGGCGTGTCAGATGGTCTGTGTAAGCCGTACCGAGAGGAACGGTAAGAATCATGACCATGATCGACGAGAAGAACCCAGGCGAGCCCTCGGGCCAGGACCTGGTCGAGCAGCTGAAAGCCTCAGGGCAGCTTGATGCCCTGTTCGCGCAGATCGACGCGGGCGGCGTCGAGCTCACCGGTGACGGCGGGTTCGTGCCCGCGCTGGTCAAGGCCGCGCTCGAGCGGGGCCTGCAGGCCGAGCTGACCAGCCATCTGGGCTACGAGAAGGGCTCGAGCGAGGCGCCGAAGCACGCCAACTCCCGCAACGGGACCACCCCGAAGACCGTGGAGTCCGAGGTCGGGCCGATCGAGCTGGACGTCCCGCGAGACCGGGGCGGGTCGTTCACCCCGCGCCTGGTGCCCAAGGGCCAGCGGCGCCTCGGGGGCCTGGATGACATGATCATCAGCCTCTATGCCGGCGGAATGACGATCCGGGACATCCAGCACCACCTGGCCTCCACGATCGGCACGGACCTGTCGCACGAGACGATCTCCAACATCACCGACGCCGTGAGCGAAGAGGTCCTGGCGTGGCAGTCGCGGCCGCTGGAGGAGTTCTATCCGGTGATCTATCTCGACGCAATCCGGATCAAGATCCGAGAGAACAGCCAGGTCCTCAACCGTGCCGCCTACATCGCCGTCGGCGTGGACCTCGAGGGCATCAAGCACGTGCTGGGGATCTGGGTCCAGGACACCGAGGGCTCGGCGTTCTGGGCCCACGTCTGCGCCGATCTCGCCAACCGGGGCGTGCAGGACGTGCTGATCGTGTGCTGCGACGGGCTCAAGGGCCTGCCGGAGGCGATCGAGGCGACGTGGCCGGACTCGATGGTCCAGACCTGCGTGGTTCACCTGATCCGGGCCGCGATGCGGTTCGTGGCCTACCAGGACCGCAAGAAGGTCGCCGCCGCGCTGAAGCCGATCTACACCGCCCCCAACGAAGAGACCGCGAGGAAGGCGCTGGCCGAGTTCGAGGCCTCCGAGCTCGGCACGAAGTACCCGTCTGCAGCCGCGACCTGGGCGAACTCCTGGGAGCGGTTCATCCCGTTCCTGCAGTTCCCACCCATGCTCCGCAAGGTCATCTACACGACCAACAGCATCGAGTCGCTGAACTTCCAGCTACGGAAGGTGACCAAGAACCGCGGCCACTTCCCCTCGACCGAGGCGGCGGTGAAGCTGCTCTGGCTGGCGATCTGCAACATCGAAGACAAACGCGCCGCCGAACGCGCTCGGGACCGGGGCAAACCCGCCGGCCAGCGCAAAGCCCAGGGCCGGCTCGTCGAAGGCCAGGCCGTCACGAACTGGAAGCAGGCCCTCGCCCAGCTCGCCGCGGCCTACCCCGACCGGATCAACCCCTACCTGTGACCACCCCGCTTACACAGACAAGTTGACACGCCCGTTGCGGGGGTCGAGCTCCCCCGCGAAGAAAATCGAGGCCTTGCGCAGGATCTCGTTGTCCTCCCGCAATCGCTTGACCTCGCCGCGCAGGCGCTTGAGCTCGGCCAGGTCATCGCTGGTCGGCCCGTCCTTGAGGCCGGCGTCGACGCGGTGCTGACAGACCCAGCGGCGCAAGGTCTCGCGCCCCACGTCGACCTTCGGCGACACCAAAGCCACGGCCTTCGTGACTGACCCGGCTTCCTCGACACGGTCCAGGACCATCCGCACCGCGCGGTCCTTCACCTCGGGATCGAACTTCTTCGGCATGAACAACATCCTCTCGAACTCGAAAGGAAGCGGCATCACACCCGGGACGCTTCATTCGGGCCACCGTGGAGTCACGGCAGACCCAAGGCAACCACAGGGCACTGTAATGATGTCGAGGGGTTGCCTGCACCGCACCAACGGTCACCGATGCTGCATAGCCACCATTGCGGCGCGTCTGCTTATCGGATCTCACCCCGGTGGCAGGCGTTGCGCGTGGTCGCGCGCTCATGCCGAGTTACGGGCGGCGCAGAGCCCTATGCGGCGTCACCCAAGGGACTGAGGATTGCTATGCCTTCTGCCCTGCCCACACGGTCCATCGGTCTGTTTCGGTGAGGTTGGTCTCGGGCAGTTCTTGACGGAGTCGGTCGACCAGCTCAGCGAGTTGGTCTTCGTCCAGATCGTGCAGGATGCTGCGCCCGACCCGGTTCCGGATCTCTTCGAGGTACTCCTCGCGCTCCTCGTAGTGCCGGCGTGTCTCGTGCAGGCTGAACACGTCCGTGGCGTTGAAGCCGGCCCCTGTCATGGCACCAAGAACGACCTGGGTTTCGGGGCGACGCCCCTGTTCGACCCGCAGCAGTTGGGGGTGAACCTCGAAGAAGTAGCCGCGCGGGTTGGTGCGGCTCCCGGGCTCAGCCACGTCCTCCATCGTCCTGTCCTGGACGATCAGCCAGCCGCCCGTCCGGAGGATCCGCGCGGCCTCGCGCATGAAACCAGCAAGGTCGTCGAGGTGGTGGACCAGTGCGCGCGCGAAGACCAGGTCGCAGGAGGCGTCCGGGAGGCCGGTCGCATCGGCGGTCCCGATGCGGAAACTTATGCGAGGGTCGTCCCCGACCGCGTCCCGCGCCGACTCGAGGATCGACTCGCTCCAGTCCAGTGCCACCACACTGGAAGCGCCCAGGCGAGCCCATTGCTGGGAGTAGATGCCGCCCCCACAGCCGACATCAACGACGTCGAGCCCCTCAGGGTTCACCAACGCCGTCATCGCGGTGGTCCAACTAGAATGAGCCTCGCGGCCGACGTAGGTGCGGGCGTTGCGCTTGGCATGGAAGTCGATCGGCATGGAGAGCTCCTAAATGTCCCGATATCAAGATATCGGGCTGGCAGCCGTGGTATGGGCGACTCGCTAGGTGTACTTACCGGAGACGTCCATCGTGTTGCCCCGCAGCAGGTGAGCATTGGCATACGACTCCGTGCGACCTGAGGTGAAGTCCGGCTCACGGAGCTATTGTGGCTGTCATGGCGTACACGGCGACCGTTCTTCGCATTCTGATCGCGTCTCCCTCCGACACGGGAGAGGCCAGAGACGCCGTAGAAAAGGCGGTTCATGAGTGGAACCAGGCCAATGCGCAGAACAAGCAGGTTGTCCTCCAGCCATGGCGGTGGGAGACGTCTTCGGTGCCCCAGCTCGGAGGGCACCCGCAGTCCTTCATCAACATGCAGGGTGTTGAGGGGTCGGACATCGTCATCGCACTGTTCGGTGGCCGCCTTGGCTCCCCCACCCCGGAGGCTGTGTCTGGAACTGTCGAGGAGATCGAGCGCGCCGAAGCCCTCGGAAAACCAGTGCACCCCTACTTCTCAACCGCGCCCCTGCCCCATGATGTCGACACGAAACAACTGGAGGGCCTGCGAGAGTTCAAGGCTGAACTCCAGAAGCGTGGGCTCCTTGGAGAGTTCAACACCACCACACAACTGGAACATGAGGTACGGAAGGCAATCGAGTATGACATCGCCCAAATGAAGCTGGCGCCGCTCGCGTCGACTTCCACGACGGCTGGCGTGCGGTTCATCGTGCAGCCACACCAGGAGCGTGAGCACAACGGGTTTTCCCGAAGCGGCCGTCCTCAGTATCGGACTCGTCGCTGGCTCGAGATCACCAATGTGGGAGAACTCGATGCCGAAGAGGTCACGTTTGAACCCGCCATCGAAGACTCGCGAATGTACCTGGCCACGGACGGTACGCCCACCGTCATTCACGCGGGGCAGTCTCGTCGCCTCGGTGTCGAGTTTGCGATGGGTGGTGGTTCTCCAGATGTGCTGCGCGTCCGGTGGCTTGAGGGCGGCGAAGCGCGGGAGAAGGACTTCCACGTCGGCTGATGTTGAGCCGTGATCCAGCTGTTCTCAGGGGGGACTTCGATCAACGTCTCCGGTCAGTACAACTAGGGCGTGTCTGACAATGCCTCCGACCACGCGAGCACAGCATTCAGGACCACAGCGGCCCTGTAGATGATCGCGTACTTGTCATACCGGGTCGCCAGACCCCGCCACTGCTTCAGGTGAGCGTACTGACGCTCGATGACGTTGCGGCCCTTGTAGGCGTCCGCGTCGAGGCCGACGGGGCGCCCGCCGCGGGCACCGCGCCGTCTGCGGTGGCCCTGCTGGTCGGCCGGTTCGGGGATGACCGCTTTGATCCCACGGGCGCGTAGGTGGGTGCGGATCGCCCGGGAGGAGTACGCCTTATCGCCCAGCACGGCCTCGGGGCGGGTCCGGGGCCGCCCTACTGGCCGGGTCACGCGCAGCTGCTCCAGAAGAGGAAGCAGCATCGGGGAGTCCCCTGCCTGGCCGGGGGTGATCAGGCTGACCAGCGGCAGCCCGGTCCCATCGACGAGCTGATGGATCTTCGTGCTCAGCCCGCCACGGGAGCGCCCGATGCCGTGATCGGCCGGCTCCTCACGCGGATTCTTGTAGTTCGATCCATCCCCCTGTGTGGCGGGTGATGTTCGTCGCGTGCTGGTGGGCGCGGGCGATCGTGGAGTCCACCGAGACCGACCAATCGATCAGGCCTTCGGCGTCAGCGGCGGCGGTCAGGTCAAGCCCCTCGTGATGGTGTAGCGGTCTGATCCTTCATGGGGGTCAGGCGCTGAGGCCGAGGGTGAGTTCGGTGTCGGGGTCCACCTCGTCTCCGGTGTTGGTCACGGTGGTGAGCCTGCAGCGGGCCAGGACTTCGAGACCGAGGTAGCGTCGACCCTCGGCCCATTCATCGGTCTGCTCGGCCAGCACCGCACCCACTAGCCTGACGATGGCCGCCCGGTTGGGGAAGATGCCCACCGCGTCGGTGCGACGGCGGATCTCCCGGTTGAGCCGCTCGGCCGGGTTGTTCGACCAGACCTGCGTCCAGACGTCCTTCGGGAACGTGGTGAAGGCCAGGATGTCCGCCCGGGCGGCGTCGAGGTGCTCAGCCACGGTGGGCAGCTTCTCGCTCACGTAGTCCAGGAGCCGGTCGAACTGCGCGTGCACGCTGGCCGCATCGGGCTGGTCATAGACCGAGTGCAGCATGGCTTTCACGGCCGGCCACATGTTCTTCGGGGTAATGCCCATCAGGTTCGCCGCGTAATGGGTGCGGCAGCGCTGCCACGTCGCTCCGGGCAGGTTCGCCGCGATGGCGTCCTTGAGTCCGGTGTGGGCGTCAGAAGTGACCAACCGGACCCCGGCCAGGCCGCGGGCGACCAGGTCGGCGAAGAACTCGTTCCACGCCGCCCCGGTCTCCGAGGTGGCGACCCGCAGGCCCAGGACCTCGCGGTGGCCGTCAGCGTTGACCCCGGTGGCCAGCAGCACCACGGCGTTGACCACGCGCCCGCCCTCGCGGACCTTCATGCTCAGCGCATCGGCGGCCACGAACGTGAACGGGCCGGCCACCCCGAGCGGGCGGTGGCGGAAGGCCTCGACCTGCTCGTCGAGCTCGGTGGCCATCCGGGAGACTTGGGACTTGGACAGGGCGTTGACGCCCAGAGTCTTGACCAGCTTGTCCATCCGTCGGGTCGAGACCCCGGCGAGGTAGCAGTCAGCGACCACGGTGATCAGCGCCGACTCCGCTCTCTTCCTGCGTTCAAGTAGCCAGTCCGGGAAGTACGTGCCCGATCTGAGCTTGGGGATGGCCACGTCCAGGGTGCCGACCCGGGTGTCCAGGTCCCGGTGGCGGTACCCGTTCCGCTGAGCAGTGCGCGAGGAGCTGGGCTTGCCCCATTCGGCACCGACCACCGCGTCGGCATCCGCGGACAGCAAGGTGTTGATCATGGTCTGCAGCAGATGGCGCATCATGTCCGGGGACGCTTCAGACAGGGCTTCTCCGAGCAGGCCGGCAGGGTCGAGAATATGAGGAGCGGTCATCGTGATGACTCCATTCGAGGATTCTGTGGAAGGTTGACTCGACGGATCACACGGTGGCCGCGTCCACGTCTGAGACGACACGCCCGACCACCGGGCGCTACACCACTATGCGGGACTCAACTGGCGGTCAGCGTGGACAGCACCGTGTCCCAGGTGCCTTTTTCGGCCAAGCGCCGATGCCAGGTCCACACGGTCTGCCAGGGCCCGTAGACCTCGGGCAGATCCCTCCAAGCGATTCCGCACCTGTATCGGTAGATGATCGCCTCCACCATGGTGCGGGCGTCGGCGAACGGCCTGCCGGCGCGGCCGGTCCGGGTCGGGAGTATCGGGGCGATCAACTCCCATTGGGCGTCGGAGAGCATCTGGAACCGGGACATGTCCCCAGGGTCTCAGCTGACTCGTGCATCTATTCTCAGACACGCCCTAGGACACCCTGCCGCCGGACGTGGCGGATGGCGATCCAGTAGCAACTCTTAGACATGCAGAGTGTTCGGAGTGGGCGTGGATGCGCTCGTGCGACCCGCAGGAAGTACCGCGGCTCCAGTCTGGAGGCGCCTTCTACGCACCCAGGCGAATTCGCACGGCCCCGTCCTGGATGCCCTTCTTCACTCATCTCCAGCTCGGCCTACTTTGCAGAGACGAACGTGTGGCGCGTGTTTGTGAACTCTTGGCCGCGCGTCGTGTGAAATCTTCGCTGCATCTCTACAAGGGGTACAGGCTCCGATCAACGTCTCCAGTCAGTACATCTAGCGGCCCAACGAAGAACCCCCGGTCACAGACCGGGGGTGGCGTGGCTACCAGGTATCAGCGCCGCCACACCCGGACCGTGTCCGTCGTCAGCAGAGGGGCGTCGTCGAAGCGGCCTACACTCACACCCCGACGACCGCGCCCGCGACCGTCTAACCACGGAACGAAACCCAGGACGCTTCACTTAGGCTGTGCGGGTCTCCCGTCGTCGTCGTGCCGCCTCAAGAGGCGTGACGGTCTCGGACTCCGGGGCGGTGATGTCCTCTATCTGAGAGAGGACGGATTGCAGTTGCTTGACGATGGCCGCGCGGTCTCGCGGCAGGGTCTCCGGGTTGTCGATGTCCGCCGCCAGTGCGTCCCGGAGAGCAACGAGGGCGGTGCGGCGGTCCCCGGAGGAGACGGCTTCGGAGACGGTAGATTTTTCGGGCATGGCGACTCCTAGCGAAAGCGAGAATGTGATGGATGCTTCGGTGTTGCAGAATTTGTTTTCAGGGGCTAGTGCGTGCGCCGCTGTCATTGCAATAATTGTTTCGATACGGGCGACCAAGCATTCAAAAAGATCAGCTGATGCCGCTGAGGAGTCTGCACTCCGGGCCGCTGATTCTGTGGAGGAAGCGAAACGCTCCAATGCTCTCAGCGCCGAGTCTCTTGAGTGGACGCGCCTACGTCCCACGGTTGATTCACTTGACACGATCTCTCGGGCACTGTCTCTGCTTCGGGCCCCTGTCAGTGAAGGCGGCTACTCTCCCGTGACCGCCGATGAAAACATCCCGCACCTGGACTCCATGCGGGCGGAGTCGCAGATCCTTCTACGGGCCGCTGAGCGTGGTTCGGAAGAGGAGCAGATGTTGTCCCGCATCTCAGAGGCGGTGCCTCTCATGCGTAAACTCTGCGTAGCAGTCAGCAAGACGGATCGGCCCGCGCCGGAGTCTGGCGAATTGGAGTGGGAGATCCTCGGCCATACGGGGAGAGAGTTTCGTACCCTGGTAGGTGAGTTGACGCGCATGACGTTCGACGCCCGTGACTTGATGACCGGCACACCCTTGAGGCCCGATGCGGTCACGGGTGACCACGCTAGGGGGCAATGGGCGGAAGACATCAAGGCATTTCACCAGCACAGCGTCCAGGCGCAGGAGTGGGCCCTACGCGACTGGGGATTCGGGGTCTTTTAGCGGTCAATTTTCTCCTGGGGAGATATTTCCGAACACCCTGGGCATTTCCTGGGAGTTCGGGGGAGGGGTTGACCCCCTACGGCCTAAAAAGGCCCCCCAGAAGCCCTGAGAGCCTCTCTGAGCGTGAGATGTACCTCTAAGACGTTAGAGGCGCTTACGGGACTGATGCGCGTGTAGGTGACATACGATCTGTGGTGTTCCCACACCGCAGGGAAGGATGTGCACCATGCCCGCCCCCTACCCCCAAGAGTTCCGCGACGACGTCGTCCGCGTCGCCCAGAACCGTGAGCCCGGCACCCACTTGAAGCAGATCGCGAAGGACTTCGGGATCAGCTTCTCCTGTCTGACGAACTGGATGCGCCAAGCCGAGATCGAAGCCGGCAACAAGCCCGGCACCACCGCCACGGAGGCCGAAGAACTCCGCGCAGCCCGCCGCAGGATCCGGCTCCTCGAGCAGGAGAACGAAGTCCTACGCCGCGCCGCGGCCTACCTCTCCCAGGCGAACCTGCCGAAAAAATGATGTACCCGCTCGTGTCCGAGCTCGCCGCCGACCAGATCCCGGTCGCGGTGTCCTTGCGGGTCCTCAAGCTCGCCCGCCAGCCCTACTATCGCTGGCTTCAGAACCCTGTCACCACCGCGGAGGTGGAGGCCGCTCACCGGGCCAACGCCCTCCACGACGCCCACCAGAACGATCCGGAGTTCGGGTACCGGCTGCTGCGGGACGAGGCCGAGAATGCTGGCGCTCCGATGGCGGCCCGTACCGCCTGGCGGCTCTGCCACCAGAACGGGTGGCACTGCGCGTTCGGGGCCAAGCGCGGCAAGAACGGGACCCGCCCAGGCCCACCCGTGCACGATGACCACGTCCGCCGGGACTTCTCTGCCGAGGAGCCCAACCGGCTGTGGTTGACCGACATCACCGAACACCCCACCGGTGAGGGCAAGCTCTACCTCTGCGCGATCAAGGATCTCTACGCCGGCAGGATCGTGGGGTACTCCATGGCCGGGCGCATGCAGGCATCCCTGGCCGTGAACGCCCTCGAGCAGGCCGTGGCCCGCCGCGGAGGCACCGACGTGGTGGCCGGGTGCATCGTCCACTCGGACCGCGGCTCGCAATTCCGCTCGGCCCTATTCCAGGACGCCCTGACCGCCCACGGGCTGATCGGGTCCATGGGTCAGGTCGGTGCTGCCGGGGACAACGCGGCTATGGAGTCCTTCTTCGCGCTGCTGCAGAAGAACGTGCTGGACCGACGCGACTGGGACACCCGGGACGATCTGCGGGCCGGGATCATCACCTGGATCGAGCGGGCCTACCACCGCCGCCGCCGGCAGGTGCGCCTGGGCCGATTGACGCCGGTCGAGTACGAGTTGATCATGGACCACACGCCCGCAGACCCGGCGTGAAGACGACTGTCACCTACACGTGCACCAGTCCCTACAGAGGCTTCTAGGGCTTCTGAGGTTCACCCAACGCGCTCTTCATGTGCCTCACGCCTGATCGGATGGCATCGCTCACCACACACGCGATTGCGGCGTGTGCCGAACCTCATCAATGTCCTTCGTGCCGCGCCGCATGTTGCACGCGAGATGGGTCAAGATGAGGTTCTCGGGATCGTCCGTTCCTCCCTGAGAGACCGGGATCAGGTGATCCACACTCGGCCCATGAGGATCAGTGCCAGGTACAGACGTATCCACCGCAGAGCCGCAGATGTAGCAATGACTCTGGTCTTTGAGGATGCGCGCCCGCTTAGCCTTCCAAGCGCCGTCGAACGTCCGACGTTGTGCCCGTCTCATGGACCCATCAGGGCCTATCTCCATACTCGGCATGTCGCCTCCTTCAATCGGTCTGTTACCTAGACAGACCGCCAGGACGCCCATTTAGTGATAGCCTCCCCCTAAAGCAATCCTGCCCCCTACTAAGGAGCCCCCATTGGCTGAGATCAAGACCCTCGTCGACGATCTGGACAAGATCACCCCGGCTACGCCTGTGACGTTCTACGTCCGGGATCAGGCATACATGATCGATCTGGGCGATGAGAACGCGGACCGTCTGGAGAAGATCGTCGCCGACTATGAGGAGGCGCTCTCAGAGTTCACCAAGAAGGCCCGTCGTCTGGGCCGCGTGTCTACCGGCTCCTCCTCAGGCACGAAGGGCGAAACCGCCGCTATCCGCGCCTGGGCCAAGGAGAACGGCTACGACGTGAAGGACCGTGGCCGGATTCACGCCGACGTGGTGAGCGCCTACCGGAGCGCCAGTAAGCGCCGCTGACCCCCTCCCCACCTCTTGCCTGCCCCTGAGGCGGAGACGAAAAAGACCCCCACCCATTGCGGGTAGGGGTCTTTTCGTACCTAGGGTCAGGCGTCGGCTTGGACGTGCTCGATTGCGTGACGTAGATGCTCGTCAGTCACTGCGGCGGGATTCTCGCCGGGGCGTGGAGCGGGCTTGTAGGTGAGAGCCGCGTACTCGTAGACACTGCCTACCGTGCCCCCAGAGTCGTTGACCGGAGCGGCGGCAAGTTGGTCTAGGGCGTGTCTGAGAATGGATCCACGGGTCAGCTGAGACCCTGGGGGCATGTCCCGGTTCCAGGTCCTCTCCGATGCCCAATGGGAGCTGATCGCCCCGATGCTCCCAGCCCGGACCGGCCGCGCCGGCAGGCCTTCGCCGATGCCCGCACCATGGTCGAGGCGATCATCTACCGGTACCGGTGCGGAATCGCTTGGAGGGATCTGCCCGAGGTCTACGGGCCCTGGCAGACCGTGTGGACCTGGCATCGGCGCATGGCCGAAAAAGGCACGTGGGACACGGTGTTGGCCACGCTGACCGCCGCAGCTGACGCCGAAGGTCTGATCGACTGGTCGGTCTCGGTGGACTCCACGATCGCCCGCGCCCACCAGCACGCCACGAACATCACCCGCCACACAGGGGGCTGGGTCGAACTACAAGAATCCGCGTGAAGAGAAGAATCCGCGTGAAGAGCCGACCGATCACGGCATCGGGCGCTCCCGGGGCGGGTTGAGCACGAAGATCCATCAGCTTGTGGACGGGACCAGGCTGCCGCTGGTCAGCCTGATCACCCCCGGCCAAGCAGGAGACTCCCCGATGCTGCTGCCCCTACTGGGGCAACTGCGTGTGGCACGGCCTGCAGGCCGGCCTCGCACCCGCCCGGAGGCCGTGCTGGGCGACAAGGCGGACTCCTCGAAGGCGATCCGCACCCACCTACGCGCCCGCCGGATCAAAGCGGTCATCCCCGAGCCGGCGGACCAGCAGGGCCACCGCAGACGCCGCGGCTCAGCCGGCGGCCGACCCGTGGGCCTGGACTCGCGGACTTACAAGGGCCGCAATGTCATCGAGCGCCAGTACGCGCACCTGAAGCAATGGCGGGGACTGGCGACCCGGTACGACAAGTACGCGATCGTCTACCGGTCCGCTGCGGTGCTGAATGCTGTGATCGCATGGTCCAAACAATTGTCAGACATGCCCTAGGCCCCGGGGCAACGGGTGTCGCTTCGTCCGGGCGGAGGTCTTCGGGATCGGCTCGCGGTTCAGGTACTGAGGAAGGCTGTCAGCTCTGCGGTGAGCTGCGCGGGGTTGTCCTCGGCCATGTGGTGCCCGCTGTCGATCCGTGCCGTTCGAAGCTCCCCGGAAACCCACGGGCGCCAGATCGCGGCCGGGTCGCCGTAAAGCGTCTCCATGTCGTCGTGGATCGACCACGCGACCAGTGTTGGGCATCCGATCGTGCGGCCGGCGGCGCGGTCGGCCTCGTCGGCGGCGCGGTCGACGTGCAGCCCGGCACGGTAATCCTCGAGCATGGCACGCACGGTCTCGGGGTCGGTGATCGCGGCGACCATGTCGTCGTAGTTCTCCTGCCCTATACGCGCGGCTTCGGGGCGGTACCAGGCGAGCGGGTCGGCGCAGATCACGCGTTCCGCGTGCTCGGTGGCGAAGAAGAACCAGTGCCACCACTCCTCCGCGAAGCGGGCGTCGGCCCGTTCGAGGGCCTCGAGTATCGGGACGCAGTCGAACACGGCGAGGCGCTCGACGCGGTCGGCGTGGTCGAGGGCGGTGCGGTAGGCGACGTAGCTGCCGCGGTCATGCCCCACGACCGAGAACGACTGGTGCCCCAGGGAGGTCATGAGCTGCGCGATGTCCTGCGCCATCGCCCGGTCCGAATACTGCCTGTGCTCGGGGTCGGGGACGGGGCCCGTCGACTGTCCGTATCCCCGGAGGTCGGGGCAGACGACGGTGAAACCCGCTGCCGCGAGACGCGGTGCAACGTGATGCCACGTGGTGTGCGTCCGAGGATGGCCGTGGAGGAGGACGACCGCTGGCCCCGTTCCGCCGATCCGGACGCGAAGCGAGACGTTGTCGGAGACGTCGATCCGGGCGAGCGCGAAGCCGTCGAAGAACATGTGGCCATCCTTCCGAATCCAGGCGCGCTTTGCGCCGACAGGCATGTGATGCCTGATTAGCGTCTCCTTCGGGTACACCCAGTGCGACACATGTGTCACAAAAGGGCCTCTTCGGGCCCTAGTGAGAACCGTGAACCTACGGTCACGTAACTGTCACCTGACCGTGCAGCAGTCCCATACGGACTGTACAGGTGTGCCGCACGCCGTCGGACACTACATTGCACACGTGAGGTCGCAGAGGAGGACTTGTGCAGTCTTCCTCGCGTGTCCTGTGCAATCTTCCCTGCATCTCGACAACTGCTGCGGTGCCGTCTCCGGCGCACCTCCCGCCCCCGTGTGGTCCATGCACATCGCCTCGCCACTGCTGCTCATCCCCCGAACGGAGCCGCCCCTGATCCAGGCCCAGAGGGGTCTCTGGGGCGTGGATCAGGGGCGGCTCGCTGGCCTGGATCTGGCGGGCCTACCTCGAGGTTCCCGTGGATCTGTGGCCGGGCAGTGGCGGCAGATTCCCCTCCCCCTGGCCCTCGTGCGGCTTGGTTTCCGCCGGGCCCCTGGCTGCCTGCTCCCGGTCTGCTCGCCCGCGCACGGCTGCGCTCTGGCTCCCGTCTACCTTCGGTGCTCCTTGGATGCTCGCCGGTCGCTGGTGCTCGTATGGCACGGCTTCCCGCTGGGGAGCTCGCGTGAAGATGTCGCAGCCGCTGGTCTACGTGTCGTAGGGCCCGGCCGGGGGCGTCTCAGAGGCCGCCGTGCGGGGTCATGTCGATCTGTGCAACAACCCGGTTCTGGGTGGTGTCCACGACGACGGTCATGGGGCGCTCGGTCCGCGGCGCGGTGACCCAGGGGTCCTCGCCGGTGGTCTCGGTGGCCACCATGAGCGCGACGTCGACGCGCTCGCCCTGAACGGTCTGCGCGCGCGACTCGAGCACCTGCACCGACGTGTTGGCCTTGGCCTGTACGAAGCGGTGCTGGGCGTCGGATTCCCAATCCCGATCGACGTCGAGCGTCTTCAGCAGCTCAGGGCTCACCGTGGGCGCCAGCGCCTCCCGCCACTGCTGCCGGCTGGTCTGCCACGTGCGCGCGTTCATGGCCTGCGCAAACCTGCTGGCCACGTCCTCGGCACGCTTGCGGGCGTCGGGGTCCAGGCCCTGGACGGCTCGCTCCTGGGCGGCCTTCTCCACCTCGATCTGGGAGCTGCGTGCCGCGCTGACCGATGACGGTCTGACCTGGGCGTTTCCAGATTTCGACGGCCCCGTGGAGGGGGTCGTTTCCCGATTCGTTTCCTGACTCGCAGCGCTGGCCGGGGCGGTGCTGGCCGACGGCTGAGGCCAGGCCCCGGCCGTGGAGTTCGCGGCCGCCGTGGGGGTGGGGGCCGGCGCCTCCGGCGTCTGCTCGCCGGGGGTGCCGGTGAGCAGCCACGCGCCGGCGCCTGCCGCGCCGAGAGCGCCGACCAGGAAGGGCCAGGCCCGCCCCGTGCGGGGCTGGGGGTCCTGGGGGTGGCGGGTGGTGTCCGTGCGGCTCACTTCTTCTCCTGGATCACGTCGAAGTAGACGGTGTCGGTGCCGGTCTGGGTGACCGGGTGCTTGCGGGTGCCGGCGGACTCGTTGATCGCGGAGATCATCATGCCGTCGCCGACGTAGATGCCCACGTGCTCCCACCGCCCGCGGGTGGGGTCCCACTTCTGGGCGACGATGTCGCCGGGCTGCGGGGTCTCGGTGCGCTTGCCCACGGTCCACGGGGCCTGGCGGGGCATGTCGATCCCGTTGTCCTGGTAGACGCGTGAGACCAGCCCGGTGGCATCCCAGGATCGGAAGTCCGCGGCGCCGTAGGTGTAGGTGCCGCCGATGCCGGCTTCAGAGCGGGAGACGATCTTCGAGCGCGAGAAGTCGGCTGGGATCCCCAGGCGCTTGGTGTCCTCGTCCAGGGCGTGGTTGCCCTCGGGGGCGGTGCTGGAGGTGGCGCTGGCCGCGGCCTCAGCCCCGCCGGCGCCCTGGCACATCATGGGGGTGGTGCCGGTGACCTGGCCCAGGATCTGGTTCGCCGCGTTCTCCCACTTGTTGTACTCGTCGGGGTGGCGCGAGTTCTGTACGGCCTGGGCAGCCGGCCCGGGGGCCATGCCCTCCCAACCGGGGATGTCCAGCAGGCCCGGGGGCATGCCCTTGTTCGGGCCGGTTGGGCCGCCGAAGAACGCTCGTGCGGCGTACTCGGGGTTCATCAGCTCCGGCACGCTTCCCCAGCCGGCCACGGTGCGCTGCTGGAAGACGTTGACCGAGTCCTTGTTGGTGCCGGTCTTCTGGTGCGGGAAGTTCATGGACTCCGGCAGGGTCGGGTTCGCCATGTTCTGGAGCATGGTCTCCTGGAGCCCGGTCATCAGCGCCACCTGGATCCCCTTGTCCGAGATGTTGAGCTCGCGCGCCACCCCGATGATCAGGGCCGCGTTCTCCACCTGCTCCGGGGAGAGCGTCCACTCGCTGCCCTCGGGCAAGGTGATCCGCACCGGCCCGTTGACCTTGGGGGGCTGCCCGTCCGAGGCGGCGGCGCCCGCGGGCGAGGATCCGCTGGCCAGCTTGGCCGAGGGAGCCGAACTTGAGGAGGCTGCCGCCGAGCTCGAGGACGCCGCCCCCGCGGCACCGCCGCCGGCCGGAGAGGTCAGCCGGGGCATCTGGCCCTTCTCCAGGATCAGGCCGCGCTCGGCCAGCCAGGTCTGCGGGTTGGACCGCTCGCCGTTGACGTAGAGCATCAGGTGCAGGTGAACGCCCGTGGCCACGCCGGTCTCGCCGGCTCCGGCCAGGTGGTCCCCGGCCTTCACCTGCTGGCCGGGCTTGACCACGGTGGTGCCGTTGGCGATGTGGACATAGCGCCACTCGATCCCGTTGCCCGAGTCGATCTTGAGGATGTTGCCGCCCTCTTCACCCTCCATGTTGGTGCCGATGACCGTGCCGCCCATGACGGCGTTGATGGGGGTGCCCTCGGGGATGCCGCCGATGTCCACGCCACCGTGGAAAAGCAAGGGCGCCTCGCTCGTGTAGCCCGGGGGGATGTACCCGGGCCCGAAGGGGTTCGGGCGCGGCCCGTAGTCGGAGGTGACCCGGCCCATCAGCGGGATGGCCAGGGACCCGTCCGCGGCGGTCAGGCCCCCCACGACACAGGAGAGAGAGGACTGCTGCATCTTCAGCTTCTGCTGGGCGCCGCCGATCATCAGGATGATCAGCAGGATCAGCACCACCACGAAGGCGACGACGGCCACCACGGCGCCGGCCCCGATGAAGACGGCGCGGCGCTTCATGCGTGCTGCCCCCGCGGGCCCTGGGCGGCCCGGAGGCGCTCGCGCATCCGCTGGGTGGCCTCCGTGCTGTCCGACCGCGGCCGCCGCGGGGGCTGCTGGGGGCCCTGGCTCGAATCCACGACGGTGCCCTCCACGACCTCGGGCCGGCGGGGGGTCACGGTGGCCTTGCCGTCGCTGCCGACGGTGATCCGGGACTGGCGGGGCACCCGCTGGGGCTTGCCGGGGCCGGTGAGCTCCTTGCGGTTCTGGCGCTCGATGGACCAGGCCGCGCCCTGGGCAACGACGTTGACCGCCCCACCGATCGGACCACCGATGGCAGCCGCCCCCACGCCGACGGCACGCACCAGCGGAGCCGGGGGCAGCTGCCCGCCCGGACGGCGCCGGCGCGCGGGCCCGCTGCCGCCGTCGGCGCGCGCGGCGCGGCCGAAGACCTGGGGGCCGCGGGGATCCGGCCGGCGCGGTCCTCCGCTGGGTGTATCGGAGCCGCCCGAGGGGCCGGCGCCGCCGCCGGTCGGCCGGGAGCGCGCAGGCCCGTCCTGGCCGCCGCCCTTGGCCAGACCGAGGCGGCCGAACTTGTAGCCGCCCAGAGCCGTGCCGGCCATGCCCACCAGCGACTTCATCGGCACGCTGGACTTCTTCTCCTGGCCGGCGCCCAAGCGCGAGAGCCAGCGGGCGGTCTGGTCGCCCTTCTTCATGATCCCGTGACGCACGCGCAGCACCAGCCAGATCAGCGCGATCAGCATGAGCACCAGCAACAGCATCTGGAGGGTCACACCGAGGGCTGCGGTGGTCAGCAGCATGTTGGCCACCAGGCGCAGGGACACGGCCACGAGCACGATCGCGGCCACGATGACCACACCGCAGGCGATCACGCCGACGAACGCGCCGAAGAACTCCTTGCGGGAGGTGCCCGGCACGATCGAGATCATCACGGCCAGCACCTGGTAGACCCCGTAGAACAGGGCCATGAGCACGGCCAGGAACAGCACCACCGCCATGGTGGCCACGAGCACGGCGAAGGCTGCCGAGCCCAGGTTGGTCATGAGCATGGGGGCGACCTTGGTGAAGGAGGTCGACTCGGACCAGCTCTTGGCCGACTCGCTGCACCCCTTGACCGGGTCCATCACGGACTTGGACTTCACGTCCATGGGGTCCGCGGCCTTCATCGTCTCGGTGAAGGTGCTGGCGCAGCCGCCCTCGAGCAACTGGCCGAAGGCGACGGCCTGGGAGGGCCCGCGCAGCATCGCGTCCGTCAGGTCGGCCATCACGGACTGGCCCAGGGCCGAGGAGGCGTCCGCGCCGCCGTCCATCGCGCCCTTGCCTCCGGTGGCCTCCACGGCGATCTGCGCCGCGGTCTGCTGGGAGGTCTGGAGGACGCCGTCCGGGCCGGTGATGTAGGCGACCGGGTTCAGCGCGATGTTCGTGGCGACCACGACCATCATCACGGAGACGAACATCTCCCCCCAGGCCGCGCCGCGCTTGCGCATGAAGAACAGCAGGCCGATGGTCGTGCCGGAGATCATCGCCGCCAGCGGGATCCAGTGGATCTGCGCGACCAGCTGCCCGAAGTTCTGGCCGAGGACCTCCATCGGGCCGGAGAACCAGGAGACCCACTGGAAGCCGAGCAGGGTGTGCAGCAGCCACATGCACGTGGTCACGCACATGTAGTGCAGGCCCCAGAGGAAGTCGAGCACGGAGACCAGCGCGTCGCGGGCGGGGTTGATGTCAATGCCTCCGGCGCCGTGGTCCAGGGGCAGTGCCTCGTACTTGGAGATGGGCACACCGGAGGAGTCGGTGACCTGCTGGGACCACTCCTCCAGGCCCATCACCCCCGACTGCGCCGGGGCTGCCGGGGCCGCAGAGGCGGCCGGGGCGGCCCAGAGCATGGTCAGCAACACGGCAGCGCTGACGCCAGCTCGTCGCATCCATCCGCGTGCGCTCATGCGTGCACCAGCTCCTTGGCGGTCTCGGTGGAGGCTCCGCGCTTGGGCGGGGAGCTCATCACGGCCTTGAAGCGGGCCGGCGAGAGCGGAGGAAGCACCTTGATCTTGGCGACGTTTCCGTAGGCGTCACGCATCAGCGCCTCACCGCGGCGCTCGGGGGCCACCTCCTCGTTGTCGTCCAGGGGGGAGAGCCCGGAGGTGACCAGCTCGACCCACTCGTCCTGCCCCATGTCGGCCATCCAGTCGAGGTTGCGCTGGGCCATCTTGGAGTCGCGGGAACGGCAGACGATGCGCACGGGGATCAGCGCCTGGAGTTGCTGGGATCCGAAGTCCGTTGACGCGTCATGCGAGCCCAACGCCACGGCGGCCTTGTGCTTGCGGCCGTAGCGGACCACGTTGGACAGCTCCAGCTCGGTCTCCGGGGAGCCGGTGGCGTGGTGGGCCTCGTCGACGATCATCAGCGACTCGATGGAGTCGTCGGCGTAGAGCACGACGCGGCTGACGGCCACGATCAGGGCATAGAGGGCGCGGCCGATGACCTTCTCCACCGGCAGCTCCGCCTTCAGCGCGGCGGACTCCAGCTCGTGGCGTCGGGGCAGCTCCACGCCGCGGGTGCAGAAGGTGAGGAAGCGCGAGGACAGGTCCAGGGTCGGCAGGGACTCGTCGAAGAGCAGGGGCCCGAACTCGGTGGACTGCACGTTCTGGAGGCCGAACGCGATCGCGCGGGTCTGTTCCGGCTCCTCCCCCGCCAAGCCCTGGCCGGAGAGCAGGTGGGCTACCAGGGACCCCATGGAGGTGATCTGATGCTCCTGCGCGTAGTCGGGGTGCAGCAGCTGGCCGAGCAGCCGGCCCTCGGCGGAGTTCGAGCCGAAGCCCAGCAGCACGGAGACCAGGGAGCGGGTCACGCGCGCGGCGACCTTGCCCGGGAACAGGCGCAGGGGGTCGATCGACCAGCGGGTGTCGCCGAGCTCGACGACGGTGGGCTGGGAGCCTTCGCGCTCGGTGAGCAGTCGACCCAGGGCCGCCCACTCGGTGTTGTCGGAGCGGTCGATGGCCACGATCTGGCCTCCGCGGTCGAAGACGTTGCCGGCCACGATCTTCAGCAGGGTGGACTTGCCGGAGCCGTTCTCGCCGGTGACGGCGAACGAGCCGGACATGTCGGCCTCCATGAGGCCGCCGATGTTCATGAACACCGGGCTGCGGCGCGAGGAGGAGATGTTCGTGCCCAGCCGGAATCCGGTGCGGGTGCCCAGCGCGTCGGTCACCAGGGGCATGCCGAAGGCCAGGTGCCGGCCGGTGACCAGCAGCTCGAGCTTCTTCACCACGGAGGAGGCCGGCGTGCCCGGCAGGCACGCCCACCACAGCGACTCCTGGTAGCCCAGGGGCGTGATCACCTTGAAGTCGCGCGCCGAGTAGGCCGCCTGGATCATCTGGGCCTGGTCCTGGGCCTGTTCGGGGGTCTCGGCGCCGACGATGAACATCACCGCGACGTCGACGGAGACCTCGGCCTCCGAGGAGTTCAGTGCGGCGTGGTAGGCCTTGAGGTCCTCGGCGATCGCGTCCAGGCGGGTGGATCCGCCGGTGATCACGTGGGAGTCACCCTCCTGCTGGTTGTACTCCTCGTTGAGCTTCTCCTCGGCACGCTTGTTCCGTGCGGCGGCGCGCTTGGCCGGCAGCACGTTCATGCGCATGATCCAGTCCGCGTTGACGCTGAGGGAGTCGATGTAGGAGACGTACTCGTCGTCGGGGAAGGTGAAGCCCTCGCGGGGGCCGGCGGTCAGGGCCATCACCACCTGGTACGAGGCCTGGCCTGCCGTGGTCTCGGAGGCGATCTTCACGTACCGGCGGCCGAAGGGGTTCAGCCGTTCCTTGGCGCTGACGTCGGACTGGCCGCCCTCGTCCACGAGCGGCTCGGGAAGGCTCGCCCCGGAGGTGAACGCCTGCACGTCCTCCCCGCCGGCGGGCGCAGTGGGATCCGATCCCAGGCCCCGGCTCTGGGAGTGGGCGTAGATCCAGGCGACCTCGGCCGGAGAGGAGGGGACGGCCTTGAAGGCGGCGGGGATGGCCCGGCCGATGTGCTCGGCCATGCGCCCCAGAGCCTGGATCTCCGCCTCCGTGGGTCGCCAGGTGGGCAGGGCCAGCTGCTCGCGCAGCTTGCCGTCGACGGAGCGGATCAGGGTCTGGAGGCGGTCGGTGATCGACTTGGACGGCAGCGGCACGGCCAGCCAGTAGGCTCGCTCGCCCACGGGGATCGTCTCGAGCTCGTCCAAAGAGAGCTCGGCCTCCTCGAGGTAGTTGGGGCACTGCTCCAGGTCGACACCGTCGAGCATGCGCTCGACGACGGCGGCGGGGTCGAGCTCGGCGCACAGGCCCATGAGCATGGCCTCACCGCGCAGGCCCTGGAAGAGGGCCTGGTGGGCGAGCATGGCCCGCTCCTTGTGCTCGCCCTTGCCGAAGCCGTAGGGCAGCCCGTGCACGCGCCACATCGCCCACACCGTGCCCGTGGAGGTCCACATGAGGTTCTCGCGCAGGTACAGGAGGGAGTTCTTCATCGCTGGGTGTCCTTGTTCTCGGTCGTGCTCTGCTGGAGGAGGCGTGCCACGGAGGAGGTGCCCATCGGCCGGTACGTCGGCGCGTGCTCGCCCTGCGGCTCGTCGGTGGCCAGGGCGCGGGTGGGAGCGGTGGGACTGGAGGGCTTCTCGGGCATCCCTACGGGAGCCTTCTTGGGGGCGAACGTCTCGCCGCGGTAGTGCCCGTGCGGGGGCTTGGACCAGGCCAGGAAGGCTCCGGTGATGACCAGGCCCAGCTCGTGGAGGTTGTCCGGGGCGAAGCGCAGCAGCCAGGTGACCGCCAAGCCAGCGGCCAGGGCGCCGGCGAAGTCGAGCAGGTCGAAGCCGGTGGTCCAGGACCCCCGGACGGCCCACAGCAGCGCCACCGTGATCGCCCCGCCCACGCCCTGCACGAGCGTGTAGGGGCCCCCGGGCACGCGGGTGCCGTCGGGCAGCCGGTAGAGCGTGGTGGGGATGCGGCGGATGCTGCTGTAGAACCGTCCGGTCTCGGTCATGGCTTACTCCTGGCCGATCACTTGATGGTCGTGCCGGCGGAGTCCGCGGCCCACTGGACGCCGGCCACGCCGCCCCAGATGAACAGGCCGCCGGCCAGAGCGGAGAGCAGGATCGCCGGCAGGGTCCACTTGCCGCGGGCCGAGCCGATCAGGAAGATCACCACGCCCAGGAAGATGATCAGCGCGTTGAGCACGACCTGGGCCTGGGCGATCAGGTTGTTGATCGAGGTGAAGAAGTTGCCGAGCGTGAGGGAAGAGTGGAGGTACGGGATGAAGTCGTTCACGAGGTCTCCCTTTCAGAGATGAGGGGTCAGTGGGTCGGGGTGGACTGAGGGGCTGAGGTGTCGATCAGGGGGGCCGGGTCGAGGGAGGTCACCTCCCATCGGCCGTCGCGGAAGGTCACGGTGACCGGCACCGTCACGCCCATACGCGAGTTGCGCTCATCGGGCAGCTCTGCCTCCGCCTGGATCAGGGCGCGCACCGGGGTGCCAGGCTGGACGGAGTCCAGGGCCTGGTCGGTGCGGATCTCCTGGATGAACAGGCGGGTGTAGGGGGCGGGGTCGATGGCGGCGAGCTTGTAGCCGGGGGCCAGGAAGCGGGAGACATCCGAGCGGCTGGCGCCGTAGGCCTGGAGGAAGCCGTCGAGCATCTTTCCCAGGTCGGTGTCCGGGCCGACCCGATGGGAGTAGTTCAGGGTGACGGGGTCTCCATGAGCCGGCCCCGGCACCGGGGTGGGGTAGCCGATGACCTGCAACTGGCCGGGGGCCTGCTCGTGAACGGCCACCTGGTAGTACCGCAGCGTGTAGGGGACCGGCTTGGCGGTGGCCCCAGCCGCCGGAGACGGACTGGCCGAAGACGGGGACGGCGACGGCGAGGCAGAGGACGTCGGCGAGGCGGTTGCCTGCCCCAGCAGGGACAGGCTCTCCGTCGCATCCGCCGCCTGCGGAGCGCCCGGGGTGCTCGGCGCCCCGGAGCGCTGCTCCACGTGGGCGGCGACGGTCACGGAGGTGATGCTCGGGTCCTGGCCGCGCTGGACGCCGGCCACGGCGACGTCGCGCACGCCCAGCGGCTCCACGGGCAGCTGGGGGATCTTCGTGCCACCGATGTAGGGCTCCAGCAGGCTCTGGTCATCGCGGGTGGCACGCAGCCACGCCGAGACGTAGGAGGTCGCCACGCCCTCGGCTGTGGACGTGTCGGGCACCTCCACCGTCGGCGCCGGCTGGGATGCCGTCGAAGCGGCCAGCACCACGGCCAGGCCGGACAGGCCCAGGCACAGCACCATCGCCCCGTAGAACCCGTAGAGCAGGACCCGGGAGGCCAGGCTGTTCACCTTGGACTTGGCCGGCGTCGGGCTGTTCTGCTCCGGCGCCTCCGCGGCGGGCTCGGTCTTCTTCTTGCGAGAGAGCAGTTTCACCGATCCTGCCCTCCCATCCGCCGGGCGATGAGGGTGGCCTCGCGCAGCTGGTCGGAGTCCAGGAGGCGACGCATCTCCTCCTGGCTGGCCGGGTCGAACGGCCGCGCACACAGGTCCGCCAGACCCGCCTCCAGGACGGTCTCGGCCTCCCGCATGGTCTGGGCCTCACGCACGAAGCTGGCCAGCTGCTCATCGGTCACGATCTCGGGGGTCTGCTCGGACATCTCGGGGGCTCCTTGGACGGGCGATCTCTCACCGGACTAAAGGCCGCCCGCGGGAACCGATGTCCCTCCCGTGCGGGAACTTTTTCTCCGCCCCTCCCCCACATCCGCATGATTCCGCCGATCTCCTGCGGTCCAGGTTCTGGAAATCCAGACGATCGGCAGATCCAGATCCAGATCCAGATTCGTTTCCCGACCTGCTCGTTTGGCTGGTCAGTGACCCGTCCGGGACGCCCGGACACCACTGATGGAGGGACCGAGTCCGATGAGCACCACCACCTACGCCCCGACCGTGATCGACCGCCTGAACGCCGAGTGGGCCGTGCGCTACGCCGAGACCTCCCACCCCTGGCCTCACGGCACTCAGACCGGCATCGAGCTCGTCCAGACGGTGGCCCGCAGCACCGTGGAGGCCCGTGAGCAGATCATGCGCGGCCTGCTCGAGCAGGCCGCGGTCGGCGACGAGGACTGCGCCCGCGCCGTCCTCCAGCTGATGCTGCCTCGCTTCACCCTGATCGCCGGCCGTCACACCCGCATGCGCATGGCCGCCATGCACGGAGACCACTCCGCCCGCGAGGAGGTCTCCGCCGCCGTCATCGCCGCAGCGTGGAAGTGGATCCGCAGGCCCTCCCTGCACCGGGCCGGCTCGTGCATCGGCAACCTCGCCATGGACGTGCTCAAGGACTCCCTGCTCGAGCGCAAGCTCTACGACGGCCAGTCCGACGTCGAGGCCCTGCCCTCCTGGCTGCCGCAGCTGGCCGAGGAGCCGGCCGACGATGAGGCCGCCGACAACGGCCGTGCCACCCGGGACCTGTGCGCCCTGATCGCCTGGGCTCGAGACAACGCCGTCTTCTCCAGCCGCGATGCCGCGGTCTTCCTGCGCTACCAGCTGGCCGACGAGGCCGAGCGCGCAGCCCTGAGCGACGAGTACGGCTACAGCGGCCGCGGCCTGTGCAAGCGCATCAACGTCCTGCGCACTCGCCTGACCCAGGCCGTGAAGGACTACGCCCTGGAGCGCAGCGAGCTGGCTCCCGACTACGCGGCCCTCATGGAGCAGGCCCCGGCCGCCTGAACCCCAGACCGCGACCACCTCACCGAACGGCTATCCACGGATGCACAGCGAAACCGCCCCCCCACTACAGGAGGAATACATGTGGTTTTACTACATGGGGACCCTCCAAAATCGGTGCAATCATGCCGATTCTGACGGGGTGGCTGTCACAAGATGCACACACTGGCCGTCACAAGATGCACGTGGATAACCTCCGGCCCGACCGGCGCACCGTCACAAGATGCACACACGCGATCGGCTTGATCCCGCCGATTTCGCCCCCAATCTGCGTCCACTCCGCCGACTATGAGCCCCCGTCACAAGATGCACGTGGATAACTCCCCGGCGACCGCAGTTCTCCACACCCGCTCCGTCCCCTCCACGCCCACCCGTCATCGGGTCCGAAAGGTCACCCTCAGCC